>NZ_CM128247.1:4107500-4272948 GCF_052828525.1 Vannielia sp. SX4 | reverse complement strand
TGAGCAGATCACCGCACGCGGCATCGGCAACGGCATCTCGCTCATCATCTTCGTCGGCATCGTCGCCGAACTGCCCGGCGCGCTGGCGCAGTTCTTCGTGCAGGGCCAGACCGGGGCAATCTCGGGCGGGGTGGTGATTGGCGTGCTGGTCATGATCGTCGCCGTGCTGACCTTCGTGGTCTTCATGGAGCGGTCGCTGCGCAAGATCCACATCCAGTACCCGCGCCGTCAGGTCGGCATGAAGGTCTATGATGGCGGCTCCTCGCACCTACCGATCAAGGTGAACCCGGCAGGCGTGATTCCGGCGATCTTCGCCTCCTCGCTGCTGCTCCTGCCCACCACGGTCAGCACCTTCTCCGGCAACCAGACCGGCCCGGTCATGAGCACCATCCTCGCCTACTTCGGCCCCGGACAGCCGCTCTACCTGCTGTTCTTCGCGGCGATGATCGTGTTCTTCACCTACTTCTACACCCACAACGTCTCGTTCAAGACAGACGACGTGGCCGACAACCTGAAAAACCAGAACGGCTTTGTGCCCGGCATCCGCCCCGGCAAGCGCACCGCCGAATACTTCGAGTATGTCGTCAATCGCATCCTCGTGCTCGGCTCCGCCTATCTGGCGCTGGTCTGCCTGCTGCCCGAAATGGTGCGCGGCGGCCTCGGGATCACCGCCTACTTCGGCGGCACCTCGATCCTGATCATCGTGTCGGTCGGCATGGACACCATCCAGCAGGTCCAGTCGCATCTGCTGGCACACCAGTACGAAAATCTCATTGAGCGCTCGCAGCTTCGCGGTAAAAAGCGTGGAGGTCGCAACCGGAGGGGGACAGCCCGGCGATGAACATCATACTTCTCGGACCGCCCGGAGCGGGCAAAGGCACGCAAGCCAAAATCCTCGTCGAGAGCGAGGGCATGGTGCAGCTCTCGACCGGAGACATGCTCCGCGCCGCGCGCACCTCGGGCACCGAGATGGGCAACAAGGTTGCCGAAGTGATGGATCGCGGCGACCTCGTGACCGACGAGATCGTCATCGGCCTGATCCGCGAGAAACTCGAAGAGGCCCCCGAGAAGAGCTACATCTTCGACGGCTTCCCGCGCACCCTGAAGCAGGCCGACGCTCTCGGTGAACTGCTCGAGGAGATGGGCCAGAGCCTCGATCTGGCGCTTGAGCTGCGGGTGAACGACGAGGCGCTCGTGGAGCGCATCCTCAACCGCGCCCGCGAGGCCGTGGCCGCCGGCGGCGAAGCCCGCGCCGACGACAATGAAGAGAGCCTCAAGACCCGGCTAATGGCCTACTACAAGATGACCTCGCCGCTGGTCGGCTACTACTACGCCAAGGGCCTCTACCAGCGCACCGACGGCCTCGCCCCGATCGAAGAGGTCTCCAAGGGCGTCCGCGAGAAGCTGGGGCTGGCTTGACCGACTGGGGCGAGCTGGCCGAGCGCGCCGCCGAAGAGGCCGGTTGCTTCGCCCGCTGCCCAGACCACCCCAAGAGCCTGCTGGCCTTCGATCTCCGCGATGATCTTCTCGCGCAGCGCCAGCAAGCGGCTTGGGAGGGTTTCGTAAAGGCCCTCTCCGAGAACGGGTTCGAGGGCAACCCAGACGCGCTGCAAGGCGAGTTGATCTTCGTCCTGCAATCCGTCGATGAGGCCTGCCCGGTCTGCGGCGCCACGGCCCCGCTGCCCGCAAACCCCGATCACCGCAGGCCGCCGCACCCCTGGGCATCATAAGGCAATCACGTTTCGCCCGACCCGCCGCCAACCCGGCGCAGTCATCACATCGGGCGGAGCAGGCTTTTCACCGGGGGAATTTTGCGGCATCCTGCTTGGAGACGCGATGTCTGGCACGTCAGGATTGACAATTCCTGAACGTGCCCTTGACGCGCCGTCCAAATCCCCTTACTTGGGCGCTTCTCAACCGGGAATCGCCTTTTGCGACTCGGCCGGAGAATGCATCGGCCCGGGGGCAACCACCCTTCGGGCCTCTGTTGTGAAAAAAGGTTCTGGCAACACGGAACCGCAACCGAAGGAAGACCATTTTGGCCCGTATCGCTGGGGTAAACATCCCGACCGCAAAGCGCGTTCCGATCGCGCTCACCTACATTCATGGCATCGGCCCGGATTCGGCACGCAAGATCTGCGAAGCCGTCGGCATCGAAGTCACCCGCCGTGTGAACGAACTCTCCGACGCCGAAGTGCTCGCCGTTCGTGAGCACATCGACGCCAACTACACCGTCGAAGGCGACCTGCGCCGCGACGTGCAGATGAACGTCAAGCGCCTGATGGACCTCGGCTGCTACCGTGGCCTGCGTCATCGCCGCAACCTGCCCGTCCGTGGCCAGCGGACCCACACCAACGCTCGCACCCGCAAAGGCCCCGCAAAGGCCATTGCCGGCAAGAAGAAGTAAGGGAGGGCTCGACCAATGGCACGTGATACCCGTCGTGGCGCGACCAAGCGCAAGGTTTCCAAGAACATCGCCGCTGGCGTTGCTCATGTGAACTCCTCGTTCAACAACACCAAGATCCTGATCTCCGACGTCCAGGGCAACGCGATTGCCTGGTCCTCGGCTGGCACCATGGGCTTCAAGGGCTCCCGGAAGTCCACGCCCTACGCCGCCCAGATGGCCGCCGAAGACGCCGGCCGCAAGGCACAGGACCACGGGGTGAAAACCCTCGAGGTCGAAGTGCAGGGCCCCGGTTCTGGCCGTGAGTCGGCGCTCCGCGCGCTGGCCGCGATCGGCTTCAACATCACGTCCATCCGCGACGTGACCCCGATCGCCCACAACGGCTGCCGCCCGCCGAAGCGTCGCCGGGTCTGATCACCACGCATTAGCCGGAGGGCCTCACCGCCCTCCGGTCCGTCATTTTATCCTCGGGCGTTCGCAAGCCTCGGACATGGGCCGCGAACTGGTATGGAGGCGACATACACATGATCCACAAAAACTGGCAGGAACTCATCAAACCCACGCAGCTTGACGTGAAGCCGGGCAATGATCCCGCGCGTCAGGCCACCGTTGTTGCGGAACCGCTGGAGCGGGGCTTCGGCCTCACCCTCGGCAACGCGCTGCGCCGGGTTCTGCTGAGCTCGCTGCAGGGCGCGGCCATCACCAGCGTCCAGATCGACAACGTGCTGCACGAGTTCTCTTCCATCGCCGGTGTGCGTGAAGACGTGACCGACGTGGTCCTGAACCTCAAGGGCGTCGCCATCCGCATGGAAGTCGACGGCCCCAAGCGCATCTCGATCTCCGCCAAGGGCCCGGGCGTTGTCACCGCTGGTGACATCTCCGAAAGCGCAGGCATCGAGATCCTGAACAAGGACCACGTGATCTGCCACCTTGATGACGGTGCCGATCTCTACGTGGAGCTGACCGTGAACACCGGCAAGGGCTACGTGGCGGCTGACAAGAACCGCCCCGAAGATGCCCCCATCGGCCTCATTCCGATCGACGCGATCTACTCGCCCGTGAAGAAGGTGAGCTACGATGTGCAGCCCACCCGTGAGGGCCAGGTGCTGGACTACGACAAGCTGACCCTGAAGCTCGAAACCGATGGCTCCGTGACCCCGGATGACGCCGTGGCGTACGCCGCCCGCATCCTGCAGGACCAGCTCTCGATCTTCGTCAACTTCGACGAGCCCGAGGCCGCTGGCCGTCAGGAAGAGGACGATGGCCTCGAGTTCAACCCGCTTCTGCTGAAGAAGGTCGACGAACTGGAACTTTCGGTGCGGTCCGCGAACTGCCTGAAGAACGACAACATCGTCTACATCGGCGATCTGATCCAGAAGACCGAAGCCGAGATGCTCCGCACCCCGAACTTCGGCCGCAAGTCGCTGAACGAGATCAAAGAGGTTCTGTCGGGCATGGGCCTGCACCTCGGCATGGATGTCGAGGAGTGGCCGCCGGAGAACATCGAAGACCTGGCCAAGAAGTTTGAAGACCAGTTCTGATCAATTCGCGGGGCGCGTTCCGGCGCGCCCCGCATAAGACCCGGGCAGCCTGCCCCAAGGAGAGTCGGCGCTACGCACGCCGGCCAGACAAAGCAAAACCGCCCGTAGAGGGCACCGTTTAGGAGAAGAAACATGCGTCACGCCCGCGGATACCGCCGCCTGAATCGCACCCATGAGCACCGCAAGGCGCTCTTCGCCAACATGGCCGGCTCGCTGATCGAGCATGAGCAGATCAAGACGACCCTGCCCAAGGCCAAAGAACTCAAGCGCATCATGGACAAGCTCATCACCCTCGGCAAACGCCAGGGCGATCTGCACGCCCGCCGTCAGGCCGCTTCGCGCCTGAAGCAGGATGCCTACGTCGCCAAGCTCTTCGAAGTGCTGGGCCCGCGCTACGCCGAGCGTAACGGCGGCTACACCCGCGTGCTGAAAGCCGGCTTCCGCTACGGTGACATGGCCCCGATGGCCATCATCGAGCTGGTCGACCGTGACCCGGCCGCAAAAGGCGCTGGCGACAAGGCCCGCCTTGAGGCCGAAGAGGCCGCAGCCGAGTAAGCTGTGCCGATTCGTGGAACAGAAAAGGCCCGCACGGTTCTCGTGCGGGCCTTTTTCTTTTGTCCGCGCTACGCGCGGCGAAACCGATTCTCCGGCTCCGTGGGCGCCTCAGGCGGCGCGGCCCAGCCCGGGGATCTCGCCCCCGGCCAACCGTTCGATCAAGCTGCGAATCTCTCCGTCGGCCACCGGGGTCGACCCGATGAATTCCAACAGGTCAGCCCGAAGCGGAACCGGCAGGCGCATAAGCTGCGCAAAGGTTTCCGGCCTCATTTGTTGCACGAAATGACACTCCAATCGGTGTGTTTCATTGCGCTCAATTTAAGGTTGACTGGATTTGTGGCAACTTGTCTAAAAAGACATGTCTGACAAACAGAGGATAGATAGGGAGCTCGAGGCCCTCGGGAAGCTGGCCCCTGCGGGATATTTCGCAGGGCTGCATATCCGCTTTGCCTCACCGCTTCACGTCTTCCAGACGTATGACAAGGCATGGAATGATCATTACACAGCGCAGGCCTATGCCATGCGTGATCCGATGATCGCCTGGGGGTTTTCCACAGAAGGGGAAACGCGGTGGAGCGAGATAGAATTGCCGGATCCGTTCGGCATTCTCGACGAAGCCGCGGAATTTGGCCTGAAGTTCGGGATGCAGGTCTCCTGCGGCCCGATCTCTTCACGCACGATCGCAGGGGCAGCACGGGCAGACCGAGAATTCGAGGCAGATGAGATGGCCGCGATAGGCGATATCATCCGCAAGCTGCACGACCTGACCGAACCTCCGGAGAGTCTCACCCAGGCACAGATAGATGCTCTGCGCCTGATTGCAGCGGGGGATCGTCACACTGCTGCAGCTGCCAAACTCAACATCTCCGAAAGTGCGCTCAAAGCACGGCTGACAGCCGCAAGGGAAAGGCTCCACGCCCGAACCACGGCCGAAGCGCTTCAGCGGGCAAAGGAATACAGACTGCTTTAGCGTGCCGATCTCCTGCTGGGCGCAGGGCTTGCTTTTCACACCACCCCAGCAAGCAGGAGAATTGCGATGCAAACCACCACCCTTTCCTTCGCCAACCTTCACAACCACGGCGAACTTTTTGCCAATCTCTTCCGCGCACGGCGGCAGAGCTTCATCGTGCAGAACAACTGGGATCTGCCCGAGGCATTGGGAATGGAGTACGACCAGTATGATACCCCCGCCTCGCGCTGGGTCGCGGTGCATGACGGCACCGACATTCTCGCAGGCATCCGACTCACTCCAACCACGGCGCGCTGCGGCATCTACAGCTACATGATCCGCGACGCCCAGCGGCACCTGCTCGATACGATTCCCGCAGACCTGCTAGACTACGAGGCCCCGATCTCCGACACGATCTGGGAATCGAGCCGCGTCTTCGTGAGCCACACCACGCCGATGAACATCCGGCGCCGGGTCCATGCCTACCTGATCATGGAGATGACCCGCTCCGCCCGCGAGCTTGGCGCCTCCGAGGTGCTGGGCCTGATTCCCGCCAACTGGCCCCGTTGGGCCGGGCGCTGCGGGCTGAAGGCCAAGGCGGCGGGCCGGGTGATGGACTTTGATGGTCACCTCAACCAGTGCGTCTCGATCGACCTGCGCGACAACATGCACTGACAGGTGCCCTGCCCGGGGCGGCCCCGCGCCGCCCTGGGCGAAACGCTTCCCCTCGGTCCCCCGAGGCCCTACATCTGCCCCATGGCCGATCTCTTCGACACCGCTGCTACAGAGCCCGCCGCTGGCGGCAATGCCCCGCGCCCGCTGGCCGACCGGCTGCGCCCGGCAAAGCTGGCCGATGTAATCGGGCAAGAGCACCTCTTGGCCCCCGATGCGCCGCTCGGAGCCATGCTCGCGTCAGGCAGCCTGTCGTCGCTCGTTCTCTGGGGTCCGCCCGGCGTCGGAAAAACCACCATCGCCCGTCTTCTGGCCCATGAGACCGATCTCGCCTTCGTCCAGATCAGCGCCATCTTCACCGGTGTGCCCGAACTGCGAAAAGTCTTCGAGGCCGCCAAGCTGCGCCGCACGAACGGGCAGGGCACGCTGCTCTTCGTCGACGAGATCCACCGCTTCAACAAGGCCCAGCAGGATGGCTTCCTGCCGCATATGGAAGACGGCACCATCGTGCTCGTCGGTGCCACCACCGAGAACCCCAGCTTCGAGCTGAACGCCGCTATCCTGAGCCGCGCGCAGGTGCTGGTGCTTAACCGGCTCGACGGCAAGGCGCTCGAAAAGTTGCTGCTCCGGGCCGAAAAGGAACTTGGCGCCGCCCTGCCGCTCACCGGAGAGGCCCGCGAGAGCCTGCTCGGCATGGCCGATGGCGATGGCCGCGCGATGCTCAACCTCGTTGAGCAGGTCGCCGGCTGGAAGGCCGAAACCAAGCTCGACCCAAAGGCCCTTGCCGCCCGCCTCCAGCGCCGCGCCGCGCAATACGACAAGTCGGGCGACGGCCATTACAACCTCATCTCCGCCCTGCACAAATCTGTGAGAGGCTCCGACCCCGACGCCGCCCTCTACTGGTTCGCCCGTATGCTCGAAGGCGGCGAAGACCCGCGCTTTCTGGCCCGCCGGATCACCCGCATGGCGGTGGAAGACATCGGCCTTGCCGACCCCGCCGCGCAAACCCACTGCCTCCACGCGTGGGAGGTCTACGAGCGGCTCGGCAGTCCCGAGGGTGAACTGGCCCTTGCGCAAGCGCTCACCTACATCGCCCTCGCGCCCAAGTCGAACGCAGTCTACGTGGCCTACAAGGCCGCCCGCGCGGCGGCCAAGAAGACCGGCTCCGAACCGCCGCCCAAGCACATCCTCAACGCGCCCACCAAGCTGATGAGCGAGCAGGGCTATGGCGATGGCTACCAATATGACCACGACGCCGAAGATGGCTTCTCGGGGCAAAACTACTTCCCCGACGGGATGAAGCGCCCGGTCTGGTATCAGCCGGTCGAACGCGGCTTCGAGCGCGAGTTGAAAAAGCGAGTGGAGTGGTTCGCGGGCCTCAGGGCCAAGCGTAACAAGGGCTGAGGCTTGCGGCGCTCCGAGCGGAGCCGTGGGCCGCACCACATTCCTGCGCAGCAGCGCACAATCAGGCCCGCATAATGCCGGGACAAAACCCTTTGCCGTTCCAATTCACGACACATTTTCCGGATCATTTTGCCACAGTGAGGGGCGGAGAGAACAGGAAGGACTAACGTAAATGAGTGAAGCAACCGGGGTCTATCGTACCGTGCATACCAGCGGCATGGAGATCGCATTCATTGACAAGGGTGTGGGCACTCAAATCGGCATCCCGCGTGAGCGGTACGAGGCCAACGGCTACCAGCCGCCGTTCGAGAATCTTCCCCAAAAGTAATCTGTCGTCGCCAACGGCGACACGCCGGGCCGTGGGACCGCTCCAGGAAAGCATCCCCACGTCCCGGCTGGCGCGCCGACGGCGATGGCACGATGCCAGCCGGGGCATACCCTCTGCCAAGGGTTGCCCCGGCTGTTGACGTCGTCAGACCTTGAGCGTGCCTTCGGTCTCACGCACCTTCAGGCGCGCCATGCCGAGGTTGGCCTTGGCGCGATCCAGCGCGACATAGATGAACACATCGGGGTTGGACGCCAGCGGGCGGATCAGGTGGATCTGGCTGCCCAGCGAGATCATGATGTCTTCAATGCGGTCCTCAAGACCAAGCGACTGCATCGCCGCGTTCTTCGCGCGAACGACTTCCATGTTGGCAGCGCCAGCGGTCTCGAGATCGAGGATGCCGTTGCCGTCTTCGGAAGCCAGCATCATGCCGGACTCGCTGTCCACGAGGCAGGCGCCGATGAAACCGTCGAGATTTGTGAGGTTGGAAAGGTCAGTGCTCATGATTTCGTTTCTCCAGGAAAGGTGTCGATGCTCAATGATTTGCTCCCCGTTCATGACAATAATCGGGCCGGATCATCCGGATAATTGGGTTTTTACGACCGTTGAAGAAAATGCCTAATTGCCTGAAAAATCTGGCCTGAATCGAGGTTCAGCCAAGGCTCCCGCTCCATTTTCGCCATCTTTAGGCGGCATTTTCGGTAAGTTTGAAGCAGCGAAGAAACAATCCTTCGCGGAGGCTCAAGGCCCTGCGCCGTGCCGCAATGTCGTGCCCTTGCCGCCGTGTCACGCCCGGCCACTCCGCTTGACTCTCCCCCGCCTCCGGCGCAACACGCCGCCCATGATTTCAACGCTGGCACAAGTCGCCCTCGGCGGCGCCCTCGGGGCCTCGGCCCGCTACCTGACAGGGGTGGCGGCGATCCGCGTGATGGGGCCGGGCTTTCCCTGGGGCACGCTCACGGTCAACGTGGCGGGCTCGCTGCTGATGGGCCTCTTTGCTGCCCTCGTCGGCCTGCGCGGTGGCCACGCCTTCTCGCCCTTCGTGATGACCGGCCTGCTCGGCGGCTTCACCACCTTCTCCGCCTTCTCGCTCGATGCGGTCACCCTCTTAGAGCGCGGGCAGATGGGCACAGCGGCGCTCTACGTGGTGGCCTCGGTCACCCTCTCCATCCTCGCCCTCATCGCAGGGCTGGCGCTAGGCCGGGGAGTCTTCGCATGAGCCGCGTGCAAACCCTTCCCGTCTCCGCCGATGATGCCGGCCAGCGGCTTGACCGCTGGTTCCGCCGCATCTTCCCGCACGTGCCGCAGGGCCGGATCGAGAAGATGTGCCGCAAGGGCGAGATTCGCGTCGATGGCGGGCGGGTCAAGGCTTCGACCCGGCTGGAAGAGGGGCAGGAGGTACGCATCCCGCCGCTCCCCGAGGGGGCCGCTCCCACGCCCACCAAGCGCAGCACGGTCTCCGACGCCGATGCCAAGATGATCCGCGATGCGGTGATCTGGAAGGACGATTACATCATCGCCCTCAACAAGCCGCCCGGCCTGCCCGCGCAAGGCGGCTCCGGCCAAACGCGCCACGTTGACGGCCTCGCCGAGGCGCTGACCTTCGGCACCGAAGACAAGCCCCGCCTCGTCCACCGGCTCGACAAGGACACCTCCGGCGTCCTGCTGCTCGCCCGTTCCCGCAAGATCGCCGCCGACCTGACCGCTGCCATCCGCCACAAGGAAACCCGCAAGATCTACTGGGCCGTGGTGGCCGGTGTGCCCTCGCCCTACAACGGCGAGATCAAGTTCGGCCTCGTCAAGGCGCCGGGCGGCAAAGGGGCCGGGGAGAAGATGCTCTGCGTCCACCCCCGCGAGGTCGAAAGCACCGAGGGCGCCAAGCGGGCGCACACGCTCTACTCTGCACTCTACCGCGTGGCGGGCCGCGCCACATGGGTCGCTCTAGAGCCGATCACCGGACGCACCCACCAGCTGCGCGCCCACATGGCCGAGATCGGCCACCCGATCGCGGGCGATGGCAAATACGGCGGCTCCGCCCAGGAGAACATGGGCGACGGATGGGGCGCCAAGATGGGCGGCATCATCTCCGGCAAGCTGCACCTGCACGCCCGCTCAATGACCTTCCTCCACCCGGTCACCAAGCAGGCCGTCACCGTGACCGCCCCGCTGCCCCAACACATGGCCGAGACCTTCGACACCTTCGGCTGGACAGAGGATCTTGCCGCCGACGACCCCTTCGAGGATTACCATTGAGCCAGCTGCGCTGCATCATCTTCGACGTGGACGGCACGCTCATCGACAGCCAGAACGAGATCGTCGCCGCGATGACCGCGGGCTTTGCCGCCACCGGCCGCACAGCCCCGCCGCGCGCGCAGGTGCTCTCCATCGTCGGCCTCTCGCTCGAGGTGGGCATTGCCCGACTCTGCCCCGAGGCCAATGCGGGCGAGGTCGCAGCGATGACCGCCGCCTACAAGGACAGCTTCGTCGAGATTCGCAAAACCTCTCCGGCGGCCATCTTCTATCCCGGCATGCGCGAGCTGCTCGATGAGCTGGCCCAAACACCCGAGAATCTGCTCTGCGTTGCCACTGGCAAGTCCCGGCGGGGTCTGGATGCTCTGGTCAAATCCTCCGGCCTCGAGGGAATCTTCATCTCCGAGCAGGTGTCAGATCATCACCCCTCCAAGCCGCATCCCTCGATGCTCGAGGCGGCCCTTCGGGAGACCGGCTGCGAGGCGCATCAGGCCGTGATGATCGGCGATACGAGCTACGATATGGACATGGCCCGCAACGCGGGCATCACCGGGGTCGGTGTGAGCTGGGGCTACCATGCGCCCGCCGCATTGGCAGAGGCCGGGGCCGCAGAGGTGGTGCAGGACGCCGCCGCGCTGGGCCGGGCGATCATCCGGGCAACAGGAGGCTGACGCAAATGGCGGAATGGGCGGCAAAACGGTTCTGGACCGAGGCACAGGCCGTGCCCGAGGGCGCGGGCTACGCCGTGCATCTCGATGGCCGCCCGGTGAAGACCCCGGCCAAAGCCCCGCTGCTGCTGCCCACCGAGGCGCTGGCCCGCGCCGTGGCCGCCGAGTGGCAGGCGCAGGGCGAAAAGATCGATCCGCTCTCCATGCCCTTCACCCGCTCGGCCAACTCCGCGCTCGACCGGGTTGCGCCGCAGCACTCCGACGTGGCTGAGATCGTGGCCGCCTACGGCGAGAGCGATCTCATCTGCTACCGGGCCGACAGCCCCACTGCGCTGGTCGAACGCCAGGCCGTGGCCTGGGACCCGCTGGTGGATTGGGCCAGTGACGCACTCGATGCGCCCCTCGTCATCGCCACCGGGGTAATGCACGTGCCCCAGCCCGCCACCTCCATCGAGTCGCTGCGGGCGCTGGTCCAGCGGCAGGATGCTTTCGCGCTCACCGCGCTGCACGATCTCACCGCGCTCTCTGGCTCGCTGGTCATGGGCCTCGCCGTGCAGGCGGGCCACGCCGCGCCCGAGGATCTGTGGGAGCGCAGCCGGGTCGATGAGGCCTGGCAGATCGAGCAATGGGGCGAGGATGAAGAGGCCGCCGAGGTGGCTGCCCGCAAACGTGGCGATTTCTTGCACGCGGCAGAGCTCTTCCGGCTTTCCAGACTTTCCAAGTGAATCGCGTCGCTTCGCGCTCAGGGCGAACGCCACCGGGCTTTCGCCCAAAAAACCGGCAAAAAACTGTTTTACGCCAAGGAAGCACGCCCTCGCGCCCTTGACGTCCCCTGACGAATTCGGCCAACTTGACGCACTTCTGCGGTGTCCTGAGGGTTGGGCATCGCACTCACGCACATCGGCACACCCTGCCGGTATTCACTCCGGAAAGCCGTAACAAAACGGCACCGGACGATCAGGAAGAGGTAAACATGAAAAAATCCGTATTTCTCGGCGCACTGACCGTCGCTGGCCTTGCCGCCACCGCCGGCGCTGCGGCGACGCTTGACGACGTGAAAGCGCGCGGCAAGCTGAACTGCGGCGTTGCGACCGGCGTGCCGGGCTTTGCGGCGCCGAACGCTTCGGGCGAATGGGAAGGTTTCGACGTGGCCGTGTGCCGTGGCGTTGCCGCTGCCGTGCTTGGCGACCCGACCGCTGTCGAGTTCGTGCCCACCACCGGCAAAACCCGCTTCACCGCGCTCGCTTCCGGCGAGATCGACATGCTGGCCCGGAACACCACCTGGACCTTCTCGCGCGACGTGGACCTCAAGTTCACCTTCGTCGGCGTGAACTACTACGACGGTCAGGGCTTCATGGTCCCCAAAGAGCTGGGCGTGTCCTCGGCCAAAGAGCTTGATGGCGCCACTGTCTGCATCCAGACCGGCACCACCACTGAGCTGAACCTCGCGGACTTCTTCCGCGTGAACAACATCAGCTACGAGCCGGTGCCGATCGAAACCAACGCCGAAGCCCAGCAGCAGTACCTCGCTGGCGCCTGCGACGTGTACACCACCGACGCCTCCGGTCTCGCCGCGACGCGCTCCACCTTCGAGAACGCGGCCGATCACGTGATCCTGCCCGAAATCATCTCGAAAGAGCCGCTCGGCCCGCTCGTGCGCCACGGTGATGACGAGTGGGGCGATATCGTCCGCTGGTCGCTCAACGCGATGATCGCCGCCGAAGAGTATGGCGTGACCTCCGCCAACGTTGGCGAGATGTCGGCCGCTGCCGGTGACAACCCGGAAGTGAACCGCCTGCTCGGCACCGAGGGCAACCTCGGCGAGATGCTCGGCCTCGACGCCGGCTGGGCCAAGATGGTTATCGAAAGCGTCGGCAACTACGGCGAAGTGTTCGAAAGCAACATCGGTTCGGCCACTCCGATCGGCCTGAGCCGCGGGCTCAACGCCCAGTGGACCGAAGGCGGCCTGCTCTACGCACCGCCGTTCCGGTAAGATCAAAGCAGGGGGCGCGACCGCAAGGCCGCGCCCCTTCGCAATCGGGGACATGAAACTTCAAAATAGCTGCACCCAGTGGCTTGCGGACCCGCGTCCGCAAACGGGGAAGGTGTAGCAACTCACAGCTCGGGGGAGCGCCACAATGGCAACTGTCACGGATCCGCCGAAGGCCGAATTCCGGCTTTCCATGCTCATCTACGACACCCGCTACCGGTCGATGACGATTCAGGTGGTGGCACTGATCGGGTTCCTGCTGCTTGTCGGCTTCCTGATCAGCAACACGGTGCAGAACCTTGCCACCAGCGGCAAGACGGTGGGCTTCGGCTTTCTCACCGAGCCTGCAGGATACGACATCAACCAGGTCCTGATCGAATACAACAACCAGAACAGCCACCTCCGCGCCGCTTTCGTAGGCCTACTGAACACGCTTCTGGTCGCCGTTCTGGGCTGCATCACCGCTACGGTGATCGGGGTGATCATCGGTGTGCTCCGGCTCTCGCCCAACTGGCTGATCGCCCGGATCACCACGGTTTACGTCGAGATGTTCCGCAACGTGCCGGTGCTGCTCTGGATCGTCTTCGCCATGGCGATCCTGATCGAAACGCTGCCCGCACCCCGCGCCTTCCGCGGCGACGATCCGGAAGCGACGATGAAGATTTTCGACACCGTCGCCATCACCAACCGTGGCGTCTACGTGCCCGAGCCGCTGTTCTCGCGCTCGCTGGGTGACATTCACCTCTTCGGCACCAGCTCAATGAACTTCGATATCAGCCTCGACCTGCTGCTGATCATCGCCGTCGTGGTGGCCTCGATCTTCGGCGTCCGCGCGATCAAGCGCAACGCCGATGCCACGCAGGAGAAGACCGGCAAGCGCCCCACCACGTGGTATCTGACCCTCGGCACCCTCGTGGTGCCGCTGCTAGTGGTGCTGGTCGCGCTCGGCTTCCACCTCGGCTACCCGGAGCTGAAGGGCTTCAACTTCCAAGGCGGCACCTACCTGCGGAACTCGCTCATCGCCCTCTGGCTGGCGCTTTCGCTCTACACCGCCGCCTTCATCGCCGAGAACGTGCGGGCCGGCATCCTCGCTATCTCCGCGGGCCAGACCGAGGCCGCCGGTGCGCTGGGCCTGCGCCCCAACCGCATCATGCGGCTGGTGGTGCTGCCGCAGGCGCTACGGGTCATCATCCCGCCGCTGATCTCGCAGTATCTGAACCTGACCAAGAACAGCTCGCTGGCCATCGCCGTGGGCTACATGGACATCACCGGCACGCTGATGGGGATCACCCTCAACCAGACCGGCAAGGAGCTCGAAACGCTCCTGCTGGGCATGCTGATCTACCTCATCATCTCGCTGAGCATCTCGGCGCTGATGAACTGGTACAACAACCGCGTCAAACTGGTGGAGAGGTAAGATGAGCAACCTGCACGCCGATACCGTCGCCTTCGTGCGCGATACCATGCTCCCGCAAAAGGAGCCGCCGGCCTCGACCGTCGGCCTCCTCGGATGGGGCAAGAAGAACCTCTTCACCGGGCCGTTCAACACCATCGTCACCATCCTCTGCACGGCCTTCATCGCCTATGTGCTCTGGATGCTGATCCCGTGGTTCTTCTCGCCTACGTGGAACGCCACCTCGCTCGGCGAATGCCGCGAGATGCTCACAGCCGCCGGCAAGGTGGGCGAGCACGGCACCTCCGGTGCCTGCTGGGGCGTGATCCGCGAACGCTGGATCCAGCTGCTCTTCGGGTTCTACCCCGCCGAACTTTACTGGCGCCCGATCTTGGCTTTCGTGCTGCTGGCACCCGCGCTGGCCCCGGTGCTCTTCTCCGACAAGGTGCCGGGCAAGCTGCTGATCTTCAGCGCGATCTACCCCTTCCTTTTTCCGTGGCTCCTCTGGGGCGGCACCATCTGGTCGCCGATCTGCGCCGCGCTGGGCTTTGTGATCCTCTACGCTGTGGTCAAATACGGCTCCGAGGCAATCGGCCAACTGGGTGCGATCATCGCTGCCGTGGTCGCGGCAATGGTCTGGTGGCTCTTCCTGTCCGGTTATGTGCAGGACGGGCTGGCCTCGGTCATCCCGCTGGCCATCGAGCCGGTCGCCTCGCGCGACTTCGGCGGCATGATGCTCTCGATCACCATCGGCGTCGTCGCCATCGCCTGCTCGTTGCCACTTGGCATCGTTCTGGCACTGGGCCGGCAATCCGACCTGTTGATCGTCAAGTCGCTCTGCGTCGGATTCATCGAGTTCATCCGCGGCGTGCCGCTGATCACCCTGCTCTTCGTGGCGTCGACCCTGCTGAACATCTTCCTGCCGCCGGGCACCAACTTCGACATCATCCTGCGGGTCATCATCATGGCCACGCTGTTCTCGGCCGCCTACATGGCCGAGGTGATCCGGGGTGGCCTCGCCGCCCTGCCGAAGGGCCAGTACGAAGGCGCCGACTCGCTCGGGCTGGATTACTGGCAGGCGCAGCGGCTGATCATCATGCCCCAGGCCCTGAAGATCTCGATCCCCGGGATCGTCTCCACCTTCATCGGGCTGTTCAAGGATACCACGCTGGTCTCGGTCATCGGCCTTCTCGACCCGCTGGGCCTTTCCAACTCGATCCGCGCCGACCAGGCCTGGAACGGCATCGTCTGGGAACTCTACATGTTCATCGCCGCGCTGTTCTTCCTCTTCTGCTTCGGCATGTCCCGTTATTCCATGTATCTGGAGCGCAAGCTTCAGACTGGCCACCGCTAAGGAGACCTCACAATGTCTGACCTTGCTACAGACCGCGAAATCGACCGCTCCAAGATGCAGGTGAGCGACGAGGTCGCCATCGAAATCAACAAGATGAACAAGTGGTATGGCACCTTCCACGTGCTGCGCGACATTGACCTGACGGTCTATCGCGGCGAGCGGATCGTGATCGCCGGGCCTTCGGGCTCGGGCAAATCCACCCTCATCCGGTGCATCAACCGGCTGGAAGAGCACCAAGAGGGGCAGATCATCGTCGACGGCACCGAGCTGACCTCGGACCTCAAGAACATCGACAAGATCCGCTCCGAGGTGGGCATGTGCTTTCAGCACTTCAACCTCTTCCCGCACCTCACCATCCTCGAAAACTGCACCCTCGCGCCGATCTGGGTCCGCAAGGTGCCGAAGAAAGAGGCCGAGGCCACGGCGATGCACTTCCTCGAGAAGGTGAAGATCCCCGATCAGGCGCTCAAGTATCCGGGCCAGCTCTCGGGCGGCCAGCAGCAGCGCGTGGCCATCGCCCGCTCGCTCTGCATGAAGCCCCGGATCATGCTCTTCGACGAGCCGACATCTGCGCTCGACCCGGAGATGATCAAGGAGGTGCTCGACACCATGATCGAGCTGGCCGAAGAGGGCATGACCATGCTCTGCGTGACCCACGAGATGGGCTTCGCCCGCCAGGTCGCAAACCGGGTGATCTTCATGGATGCCGGCCAGATCGTGGAGCAGAACGAACCCGAAGAGTTCTTCAACAACCCCAAGAGCGAGCGGACCAAGCTGTTCCTCAGCCAGATCCTCGGGCACTGAACTCGGTGACAACCGATTGGAAGGAGGGGCAGCCTTGCCCCTCCTATGTCATTTCAGGGCACGCAGATATGCCGAGCTACCTCTATGTGCAGCCCACCGCCGACATATAGGTGCATATCAACTTAACTTCCCGTGAAGGCTCGGCAGTGATACCCTCGCCCCAACAGGGAGGGCGATTCCATGGTCAAAGTTCTGCTCGGCACCACCAAAGGCGCGTTCATTCTCGACGGCGGCGAGAGCCGGACGGGGTGGAAGGTCTCCGGCCCGCATTGTGATGGCTGGTGCATCAATCACGCTATCGGTGATCCGGCCAGCGGCACCATCTGGGCCGGAGGCGGCAGTGCCTTCACCGGCGCGGGCGTCTGGCGCTCGGAAGATGGCGGCGAAAGCTGGCAACTCACCCGCCTGACCAAGGGCGACATGGATGATTGGGCCGCCAACGACCCCGACACCGCCGCCTTCTTCGGCATCACCGGCGAGCCGCTTCCCTTCGAGAGCGACTTCCAGCAGATCTGGAGCCTGAACCACTCCCACGGCACGCTCCACGCCGGCACCAAGCCCGCTCAATTGCTTGCCAGCAGCGACAAGGGCGCGAGCTTCTCCCGCGTTGAGGGCCTCACCAACCACCCTTCCGCCGACAGCTGGAACCCCGGCGCCGCGGGCCTCGTGCTGCACACCATCGTCAGCCACCCAAGTGACCCAAAGCGCGCCTGGGTCGGCATCTCCGCCGCTGGTGTCTTTGCCACCGAGGATGGTGGGGGCACTTGGGAGCGGCGCAACCGCCTCTCCAACGCCGAGGCCTGCGAGGGCCACCAGCACCCCGCCGCCCCGCGCGACGGCGACGTGGGCCATTGTGTTCACAACATGATGCGCGCGCCCGGCGGGGGCGATCTGCTCTACCAGCAAAACCACCACGGCGTTTGGCGGTCAACGGATGGCGGGCGTAGCTGGGATGATATCACCTCTGGCCTCCCCTCCACCTTCGGCTTCCCGATCCGGGTGCATCCGGCCGACCCGCAAACGCTCTGGACCCTGCCACTCAACGGCGACAGCCAAGGCCGCTTCCCGCCCGATGCCGCCTGCGCCGTCTGGCGCTCCCGCGATGGCGGGGAAAGCTGGCAAGCGATGCGGGAAGGGCTGCCGCAAGAGGGTTGTTTCTTCACGGTGCTGCGGCAAGCGATGGCGGGAGATGCCGAGGAGCAGGCCGGTGTCTACTTCGGCACCAACAGCGGCTCAGTCTTCGCCTCGACCAACGAGGGCGACACATGGCTGGAGATCGCCCGCCACCTGCCCACCATTCTGTCCGTCGAGACGATGTAGAAGCTCAAATCCGCAGGAACCTCTGCGCCACCCTAGGCATCCAGCCGGAAAACCGCAGCGGCGCATCGGTGGCGGCAAGGCAGATGCAGGGCGCACCCGCGTCCGCCACCGGCGTATGCTCAAGGCTGTCGTCGGCCACTTCGACGTCGCCGGGGCCAAACCGACCCGTCTCGTCCGAGAAGCTGCCCGAAAGCACCAGCGTCAGCTCCAGCCCGTTGTGCCCATGGTCCGGCACGGCCACGCCCGCCGGAATGTGCAGCAGCCGCACCGAGCCTTCCGGCCCCGCGTGCAATATACGCTGCCGCACCATCGTGTTGCCAAGCCGCCAGCGCGGCGCACGGCCCTTCAGGGCCTCCATCACCGGGCCGGGGTAGCAGCCGTTGCGCACAGCCGCAGGCGCCTCATTGCGCGGAAGATCCAGCCCCGCAAGGGTGGCCACAAGCACCGCGTCATCCACCGCCACGTCGGCACTGGCTTCCAGCACTGCGCCACCCATGGCCTCATGGGCCTCCACCGCCGCGCGGCAGCCGTCGCACATCGAGATATGCGTGGCCACAACCAGCGCAAACGGCTCGGGCAGGGTGCCCGCCGCATAGGCCGCGATCAGCGGCTCCGTCAGGTGATGCTCAATCTTGTCCATCGTCCGGGCTCCTAAGCCCCCTCAGTTCATGCCTCAACCGCTCCAGCCCCAGCCGGATGCGGCTCTTGATCGTTCCCATCGGAAGCCCGGTTGCCTCCGACAACTCCTGATGCGTCAGCTCACCCAAGTAGGCGCGCTCAATCGCTTCCCGCTGCGCCGGGGCCAGCGTTTCTAGCGCCACCCTCAGCTTGCGGGCCTCTTGTTCCAGCGCCACGACCTGCCCTGCATCAGGCTCGGTCCCGGGCTCTTCCTTCAGTTCCTCCGGCATCGGGCGCGCCTCGCGCCGGAGCATGTCGATCCGCGCATTGCGCGCGATGGTAAAGATCCACGCCGCCACCCCGGCCCGGTGCGGATCGAACAGCCGCGCCTTGTGCCAGACCCGCAGCATCACCTCCTGCACCACCTCGTCGGCCATCGCCGGGCTGCATCCGCCCTTGATAACGAGGCCCTTCACCCGCGGCGCGAACCGCCGGAAAAGCGCGGCAAAGGCAGCCCGGTCGCGCTGGTCGCGCACCGCAAGCATCAGCCGTGTCTCTTCTCCAATCGTTTCCACCCGCGCCCCGTTACGTCCCCGGTTCTGTAGGGGCATCATCGCAGGCTCACATGGCTCTGCAAGATCGGGCAAGGCGTTCAACATGCACCTTCTACGCGCCACCCCGCATCCCGGATCAAAAAAACTTGCACCTTGGCCTTGCCGGCCCCACGGTCGGCCCATGCAGACCAGCCGGATCATCCACACCGTCTCTGCCCACGCCGAGGGCGAGGTGGGCGATGTCATCACCGGCGGCGTATCCCCGCCACCGGGCGAGACGCTCTGGGAGCAGTCCCGCTGGATCGCGGCAGATGGCACCCTGCGCAACCTCATGCTGAACGAGCCGCGCGGCGGGGTGTTCCGGCACGTCAACTTGCTGGTGCCGCCCAAGCACCCCGAGGCTGACGCCGCCTTCATCATCATGGAGCCTGAGGATACGCCGCCGATGTCGGGCTCCAACTCCATCTGCGTCACCACCGTGCTGCTGGATACCGGCATCCTGCCGATGACCGAGCCCGAAACTCATATCACGCTGGAGGCCCCAGGCGGGCTTGTCCGCGTGCGGGCCGAGTGTTCCGGCGGCAAGGCACGGCGCATCTTCGTCGAGAACCTGCCCAGCTTCGCCGCCCGGCTGGATGCGCCGCTGGAGGTGGAGGGCATGGGCACCCTCACCGTCGATACCGCCTTCGGAGGCGACAGCTTCGTGGTGGTCGATGCAAAGGCCCTCGGTTTCGCGCTCACCCCGGATGAGGCCCGCGACCTCGCCCGCCTTGGCACAAAGCTCTCCGACGCCGCCACCGATCAACTCGGCTTCACCCACCCCACGCTGCCCGACTGGCAGCACATCTCCTTCTGCCTCTTCGCCGCGCCGGTCGCGCGCGAGGGCAGTGCGCTCACCTCCCGCGCCGCCGTGGCCATCCGCCCCGGCAAGATCGACCGTTCGCCCACCGGCACCGCGCTCTCTGCCCGCATGGCCCTGCTCCATGCCCGCGGCGAGATGAAGGAGGGCGAGCGCCTCACCGTCTCCTCGGTGATCGACAGCACCTTTTCCGGCCGCATCCTCGGCACCACCAGCCTCGGCAGCACATCCGCCATCCGGCCCGAGATTTCGGGGCGCGGCTGGGTCACCGGCAGGCATCAGCACTTCGTCGATCCAACCGATCCATGGCCCGAGGGCTACCGCCTGACCGACACATGGGGCGCGGGCTGAGCACAGGCCGAAACTATTTCTGAACCAACCCCGTGACTTCTGCGTAACCCTTTGGACAACAGCAGAAACCGGGGAGCCCCATGTCGCTCGACGCCACACGCCAGCCAGCCCGCCGCATAGCCATCGTCGGCGGCGGCATCTCGGGGCTCGCCTCCGCCTACCTGCTCGCCCGCGACCATCACGTCACGCTCTACGAGGCCGCGCCGCGGCTCGGCGGCCATGCCCGCACCGTGAACGCCGGGCGGCACGGCACCCAGCCGGTCGATACCGGCTTCATCGTGTTCAACTACGTGACCTACCCCCACCTCACCGCCATGTTCCGCGATCTCGAGGTGCCGGTTGAACCGTCCGATATGTCTTTCGGCGCCACCATCGACGGCGGGCGCATCGAGTATGGCCTGCGCGACTTCTCTGCGCTCACGGCACAAAAGCGCAACCTCGCCCGCCCCGCCTATTGGCAGATGATCCGCGATATCCTGCGCTTCAACGCCCGCGCCGAGGCCACAGCCAAGGACGAGTCCGCCACCGTGGCCGATCTGATGGATGATCTCGCGCTGGGCGACTGGTTTCGCCGCTACTACCTGACGCCCCTCTGCGGTGCGATCTGGTCCACCCCGCCCTCCGAGATCGTCAACTTCCCGGCCCGCGCGCTGCTCCAGTTCTTCCGCAACCATGCGCTACTGTCCGCGTCCGGCCAACACCAGTGGTACACCGTCTCCGGCGGCTCCCGCAGCTATGTCGAGCGGGTCACCGAGCATCTCACCGCGCAGGGCGTGGCGCTGCGCCCCGGCACGCCCGTCACCAGCGTAGAGCGCGATCCGGCAGGCGTGACCCTCCACGCCGAGGGCTGCGATCCCGCCCCCTATGACGAGGTGATCCTCGCCACCCATTCCGACGTGGCGCTCAAACTGCTCGCCCAGCCTGATCCCGCCGAGCAGGCTGCCCTCTCCGCGATCCGATTCCAAGATAACGAGATGACCCTGCACGCCGACACATCGCAGATGCCCCAGCGCCGTGCCGTGTGGTCGTCCTGGGTCTACAAGGCCGAAACCGGCCGCGACGAGCCTGCCATCGGCGTGACCTACTGGATGAACCGGCTGCAAAACATCGACCCTGCCGATCCGCTCTTTGTCTCGCTCAACCCCGCCCGCTCGGTGGCCGAGCACCTGATCTACGATCAAAAGACCTTCCGCCACCCGGTTTTCGACGGCCCGGCGCTCAATGCCCAGCAGCAACTCCGCCGGATGCAGGGCCGCAACCGCACATGGTTCGCCGGAGCATGGACGCGTCACGGCTTCCATGAAGACGGTTTCGCCTCCGCAGTGCGCATCGCCCGCGAGATGGAGCGCAATCGCGCTCTCGTGTCCGCATGACGGCACCCGAACACCTGCGTGGTTCCACCACGCACATCCG
Organism: Vannielia sp. SX4; assembly: GCF_052828525.1. The sequence goes on along the minus strand of NZ_CM128247.1, from coordinate 4,251,524 downwards.
CCACGGCGGGCCGGAGCATCGCTTTACCTACGGCGTCGATTACGTGCTGATCGACCCCGAAAGCGAGGCACCCGGCCCCCGGCTGTTCTCGCGCGAGGGCTTCAACCTCTGGTCCGTCCACCGGGCCGACCACGGCGGCGGGACCGAGCGGGGCAGGGGCCACGGCCCGGAATGGGTGCGCGCACGGCTGGCCGAGGCCGGGGCACCCGAGGGCCTTGCCCTCCGCCTCCTGACCCAGCCGCGGTGGCTCGGCTATGGCTTCAACCCGGTGAGCTTCTGGCTGGCGCTGGAGGGTGAACACCTCCGCGCCGTCATCGCCGAGGTCGAAACGCCCTTTGGCGACCGCCACAGCTATCTCTGCCACCGCCCAGACTTCGCGCCGATCACTCCCGGTGACCGGATCACAACGCCCAAGGCGTTGCACGTCTCGCCGTTTCAGGAGGTCAAAGGCGGCTACGCCTTCGAGTTTGCCTTCCGCCCCGACCGCCTCACCATTCGTATCATCCATACAAACGGCAACCGCGGCCTCACGGCCACCCTCAGCGGCCCCCGTGCCCCCCTGACCAGCCGCGCCATTGCCGCCGCCACCCTGCGCCGCCCATTCGGCGCCGCCCGGACCATGGCGCTTATCCACTGGCAGGCCCTCAAACTCCGGCTGAAAGGCGCATCCTACCGCCGCCGCCCCACGCCGCCCGAAAAGGAAATCACCCCATGCTCTTCCTGACCAACCGCGTGAAGCGCGAGTTTCTGGACACCTGCGAAAGCATCGCGCGCGGGTCTCTCACCCTACGCACCCCCGAGGGCGAGGTGCTGCACTTCGGCTCCGGACAGCCCGAGGCCGAGCTACACCTGCACGACTGGTCCGTGGTCACCGCGCTGGCGGCACGGGGCGACATCGGCTTTGGCGAAACCTACGTCGAGGGCCTGTGGGACAGCCCGGATATCGCTGCCTTCATCCACTTCGCCTGCCTCAACCTCACCGAGGTCGAGGCCTTCGCCTACCCCTCCTTCTGGGCCACCCTGCGTTACCGCCTCGTCGATACGCTTTTGCGCGCCAATACGCCCCGGCAGGCCGCCCGCAACATCCGCTCGCATTACGACGTGGGCAACGAGTTCTACCAGCTCTGGCTGGACGAAAGCATGACCTACAGCTCCGCGCTCTACGCCGAGGGCGAAACCGACCTGCAACGCGCCCAGCACCGCAAGTATGACCGTATTCTCGACCGTCTCTCCGGCCACGGCGACCGTGTGCTCGAGATCGGCTGCGGCTGGGGCGGCTTTGCCGAACGCGCCGCCGACCGGGGCCACACCGTGAAGGGTCTCACCATCTCGCCCGCGCAAAAGGGCTATGCCGATGCCCGGCTTGATGGACGAGCCGAGATCGTGCTGCAAGACTACCGCCACGAGCGCGGCACCTATGACAACATCGTTTCCATCGAGATGATCGAGGCCGTGGGCCAGCGCTACTGGCCGCAGTATTTCTCCACTCTAAAGCAGAGCCTCTCCGAACAGGGCCGCGCCGTGATCCAGGCCATCACCGTGCCCGACAGCTACTTCGACATCTACCGCAAGAGCTCCGACTACATCCGCCACTACACTTTCCCCGGCGGCATGCTCCTTTCTCCGGGTCAGATCGCCAAGCAGGCGCAGGCGGCGGGGCTGCGGGTGGTCGAGAGCTTCGATTTCGGCACCGATTACGCCCGCACCTGCGCCACTTGGGCCGATCGGATGCAGGAAAACCGGGGCAAGATCATGCAGCTCGGCCACGGCGAGCGCTTCCTGCGCACGTGGCACTATTACCTCGCCATCTGCGCCGGGGCCTTCACTGCCGGGCAGACCAGCGTGTCGCAGGTGGAGCTGGCCCATGCCTGATCTCGTCTGGGGCATCCTTATCGGCCTCGCGGTCGCACTGCTCGTCCGCTTCGCGTTGGGCCGCCTCACCAGCTTCCGCGCCCAAAAAGTCGAAGATTATGCCGAGACCACCCCCGCCTTCGAGATCACCCGCCACCTCGGCGGCGCGATGGAGTGCGAGGGCCTCATCCACGGCCCGCGCGGCCGCGTGGTGAGCCGTTTCACCGCCCGGATGGAGGGCAGCTGGACTGGCCGTGCCGGCACCCTTCGCGAGCACTTCACCTATGCCGACGGCTCCACACAGGAGCGCGAATGGGCGATCAACATGATTGACGATGTCAGGTTCGAGGCCACCGCCGAGGACATAATCGGCACCGCCGAAGGCCGCATTTCTGGCGGCGCGCTGCTCATGCGCTACCGCCTGCGCCTGCCCGAGGATGCTGGCGGCCACGTGCTGAACGTGACCGACTGGCTCTACCTCACGCCCAGCGGCGTCATCCTCAACCGCTCCGAGATGCGCAAGTTTGGCCTCAAGGTTGCTGAACTGACCGCCACTATGCGTCCCGCCCGCGCTGAAGAGCGGGCTGTCGAGCCCCGACGCGCCAAAGCCGAGGCGGCGGCATGAGCCTCTCCGGCAAACGCATCTGGATCATCGGCGCCAGCTCCGGCCTCGGTGCCGCGCTGGCCCGCGCCCTCTCTGCCGAGGGCGCCAGCCTGCTGCTCTCCGCCCGCAGCAAAGAGCCACTCCAGGAGCTGGCAGGCGAGTTGGGTGAGGCACAGGTCATCCCCTTCGACGTGACCGATGCCGCCGCAACCGCTAAAGCCGCCGAGGCAGCGGGTGCCCCCGATGTGCTGATCTATTGCGCGGGCTTCTACGAGCCCGTCGAGGCCACCGACTGGCAAAGTGAGGCGGTGGTGAAGATGGCCGATACCAACTTCACCGGCGCGCTCCGCGTGCTCGGCGCGGCCCTCCCCGCCATGCTCGCCCGCGGCTCCGGCCAGATCACACTGATCGGCTCGCTTTCTGGCTTCCGCGGCCTGCCCGGCGCGGTGGGCTACGGCGCCTCCAAGGCCGGGCTGATGCACCTCGCCGAGAACTTGCGGGCCGACCTCAAGGGCACCGGCCTCACCGTGCAGCGCGTGAACCCCGGCTTCATCGCCACCCGGCTCACCGAGAAGAACGAGTTCGACATGCCGCAGATCATGTCGCCCGAGGCCGCCGCCGAGCGGGTCGTCGCCGCGATTAAATCCGGCCGCTTCTCCACCAGCTTCCCCGCGCCCTTCGCATGGCTGTTCACCGCAGGTCGCGCCCTGCCGCTCGGCCTCTGGCAGCGGATCTTCGGCTGACACCTGCCCTCAGGCGTGGGGGCTGGCGTTCTCGATGTCGTGCGGGGTCAGAAAGTGCAGCACCCGGCCCTGCCGCGGCGCCAGATCGGCCCAGTCGTCGATATCGAACTCCGCCACGGTGAGCGCGCAGGTCGGGTAATCGCCAAACCGGCTGTGCACCGGCGCATTGCGCACCATCATCGCCGCCAGCGCCCCCATGCCGGGGTTGTGGCCCACCATCATCAGCCGCTTGCCCTTGGCCCCCTGCAGCGCGGTCAGCATCCTGTCCGGCCCGGCGTGATAGAGCCCGGGCGAATACTTCACGTCCGCTTCCAGCATCATCCGCTCCCATGTTTCCACCGTCCGTGCGGCGGCGGAGCAGAGCACCACATCGGGCGCGAGATCCTTGGCCCGAATCCAGTCGCCCATCGCCTGAGCCCCGCGCCGTCCGCGCTCGTTCAGCGCGCGGTCGAAGTCATCGGCAAGCGGGTCGTCCCAACTGGATTTTGCGTGGCGGAGAAGCATGAGCTGACGCATCAATTCGTCCCGGGTCTGTGAAAATGAGCCATGTGAAATGCCGATTGCGCCTCCACCCTAGGGAAGGTCGCGGAGACAGGGCAAGCCCTTCTGACCTTGCAGCCCCGGCCAAGGCAATCGGCCCCTCCGGCGGTGTCGAGATAGGCGTGGCAGGCGGCGGTGTCGTAGCCCTCGGGTGAGAGCGCGCCCACCGGGCAGGCACTCAGGCAGGGTGCGTCGCAGGCCTCGCAGGGGCGGGAGGCCTCAGCCTCCGGCAAGGCCAGCACCGCGTCAAAGCGCAACGCCCCCCGAAAGCTCGCCCAAAGCCCCGCCCGGTCATGCACCAGCAGCCGCACCGGGCTCTCCCAGCAGCGGCCCGTGGCCTGCGCCCAGCTCTGAAACGGATGCCAAGGCGGCCCGTCGAAGGGAAAGAGCGGCTCCGCGCCGAGGGCCTCAGCCATGATGCCGATCACCCGGCGCGACCAACGGTCCATCGGGTCATCGCCATGGGCGAACTCGGGCGCGGCGGTGACATGCTCCCAAACGCCCGCGCCGGGGCCGAGCAACAGTAGCGTTCCACCGCTTTCGGGGTGGAAACCGCCATAGATTTCAAGGTGATGCTCCGCCGCCAGACGGGCCGCTGCCTTGTAGGTCACTTCACCTCGCGGCGAATGAGCGAGCCTGCCCCGTGGTCGGTGAACAGCTCCAGCAGGGTGGCATTGGGCGCCCGCCCGTCGAGGATCACCACCGCGCGCACCCCGCCGCTGATCGCATCCAGCGCGGTCTGCGTCTTTGGAATCATCCCGCCCGCGATCACGCCGCTCTCGGTCAACTCCTTCACGTTTTCCGGGGTTAGCTGGGTCATCACCTCGCCTTCGGCGTTCTTCACGCCCGACACATCGGTGAGCAACAGCAGCCGGTCGGCTTTCAGCGCGGCGGCAATCGCGCCCGCTGCGGTATCGCCGTTCACGTTGAAGGTCTCGCCATCGCGGCCCGCGCCCAGCGGGGCAACGACCGGAATATACCCGTCCTCATGCAGCTGGCGGATCACGTCGGGCACCACTTCCACCGGCTCGCCCACGAGGCCCAGTTCCGGGTCGGTCGGGTCGCAAACCATCATATTGGCGTCCTTGCCGGAAAGGCCCACGGCCCGCCCCCCCTGCGCGTTGATCGCCTGCACGATCCGCTTGTTCACGGTGCCCGAAAGCACCATCTCGACCACCTCCATGGTGGCCTCGTCGGTCACGCGCTTGCCCTTGATGAAGGTGCTCTCCACGCCAAGGCGCTTTAGCATGTCGTTGATCATCGGCCCGCCGCCATGCACCACGACCGGGTGCACGCCGACGAGGTTCATCAGCACCACGTCGCGGGCAAAGCTCTGCATGCCCTCATCGGAGCCCATCGCGTGGCCCCCGAGCTTGATCACAACGGTCGCGCCGACGTAGCGCTTGAGGTAGGGCAGGGCCTCGGAGAGGGTCCGGGCGGTGGCGATCCAGTCGCGGTTCATGCTTTGGGTCTTCATCTCTTTGGGCCTATGCGGGGTGCCACATTCCTATGCTGCCGCGGCGGCAGTGCCAAGCCCGCGCGTCGGAGTGGGGGCCAGCCCCCGTCGCCACGGGGCTCGAACCAGTGGCGCCACAGCGGCGACCCCCGGAGGTATTTGGAGCAAGAAAATGAACAGGGGCGGCGCCTAGCCTTCGAGCGTGATCCGCCGAACGATGGCGCGGAGCGTGGCAATGCCGTCGCCCTTCTCGGAGCTCGTCGAGACGATCTCGGGGAAGGCGGCCGGGTGCTTTTGCAAGGCCGCGCGGGTCTGGATGAGTACCTTTTCGCGGTCCTTCTCCTTCACCTTGTCGGCCTTGGTCATGACCACCTGAAAGGTGACGGCGGCAGTATCGAGCAGGCTCATGATCTCGTCGTCCACCGCCTTCACGCCGTGCCGCGAGTCGATCAGCACGAAGGCGCGGCGCAGGGTGACGCGGCCCTGAAGGTAAGCCTTGAGCAGCCGCTGCCATTTTTCGACCACCGGGATCGGCGCCTTGGCAAAGCCGTAGCCCGGCAGGTCGACGAGATAGGCCTGCGCGGCGAGGTCGAAGTAGTTGATCTCCTGCGTCCGGCCCGGCGTGTTGGAGGCGCGGGCCAGCGCCTTGCGGCCGGTCAGCGCGTTGATCAGTGTGGACTTGCCCACGTTGGAGCGCCCGGCAAAGCACACCTCGGGGCGGTCGGCGGGGGGCAGACCATCCATCGCCACGACGCCCTTCACAAAGTCGATCTCGCCGGCAAAGAGCTTGCGGGCGGCCTCTTCGCTCACCTCATCGGGCGCTTCCGCCAGCGGAAAGGGCAGGGGCGTGCTCATGCCGGGGCCACCTCGCTGCCTTCGGCAATCTCGCCGCCCTCGATCACCTCGCAGCGGATCGAGAAATCCTTGTGCCCCCAACCCTCGCGCAGCGCCATCACCGTGGGCACGTCACGCGCGCCGGTTTCCGGGTTGGCCATTGTGGCCGGGCAGCGGTCTGTCCGCTCGACGCCGCGCAGCAGGGCTTCGCCCACGCGAATCTCCTTGCCCACCCAGTCCCACTCGGCCCAAGGCTCCAGCCCCTCGACCCAGAGATTGCCGCGCCAGCGCAGCGGCGAGATTTTCTGGCCAAGCTGCTGCTCCACCGCCGCATGGCTGGCCATGTTGCAAAGGGTAACGGATGGAAAGTCGCTGTCGGTATAGCCCCGGCCCGCGAGCTTCAGCACCCGCGTTGCAGCGGGCTGGCCCTCGGGGCGGAGGGGCGCGATCCAGTCGAGCAGGCGCGCCTGCTCGGCAGGGTCATCCATGCGGAAGGCCGCCTCGCCCAGCTTGCCGTGGGTCAGCACCAACGTGTCATCCGCGCCCGTCTGCGCCCAGAAGGGTGCGAGCGCGGGGTTGCGCGAGGTGCGGGCAAAGTTGGAGCAGGGCGCCCATGCGCCCGCCTCCGCCTCGGCGCCGTCCAGCGCCAGCGCCCATTTCCGGTCGCCCGGCAGCGCCTGACCGGCCTCCAGCACCACCCCGCCCAGCCGCTCGCGACCATGGCTCTTGATGGGATAGCGCCAGATTTCGGCCAGTCGCGCCGTCACTTCTTGCCGCCCGGCTTGGCCGTCGAGTTGGCCGCCTTCGCCGCATCACCCTTGGGCTTCTTCTTGAAGCTCTTCTTGATGTTGCCAAACACATCGGGCTTGTGCCCGTGGCTGCGCATGATCGTGTACTGCTGGATGAAGGTGATCGTGTTGTTCGCGATCCAGTAGACCACGAGGCCGGAGGCGAAGCCGCCGAGCATGAACATGAACACCCAGGGCATCCAGGCAAAGATCATCTGCTGCGTGGGGTCGGTGGGCGCCGGGTTCAGCTTCTGCTGGAGCCACATCGAGATGCCGAGCAGCAGCGGCAGGATGCCGATGAAGATCAGTGCAAGGATCGTGCCCGGCTCAGGGTTGGCCCAGGGAAGCAGCCCGTAGAGGTTGAACAGCGAGGTCGGGTCAGGCTGCGAGAGGTCGCGGAATGGGCCGAAGAAAGCCGCCTGCCGCAGTTCGAGCGTGACGAAGATCACCTTGTAGAGGCTGAAGAAGATCGGGATCTGCAGCAGGATCGGCAGACAGCCCGAGGCGGGGTTCACCTTTTCCTTCTTGTAGAGCGCCATCATCTCGCGCTGCAGCTTCTGCCGGTCGTCGCCCGCCTTCTCCTTGAGCTTCTCCATCTCAGGCTGAAGCTCCTTCATCTTGGCCATAGAGACGTAGCTCTTGTAGGCCAGCGGGAAGAGGATCGCCTTGATGATGAAGGTCAGCGCGATGATCGCGAGACCCATGTTGCCGATAAGGCCGTTCAGGAAATGCAGACCGCGGAAGATCGGCTTGGTCAGCATCCAGAACCAGCCCCAGTCGACCGTGTTGACGAAATCGACGAAGCCCAGATCGTCCTGGTAATGCTTGATCACCTCCCATTCCTTCGCCCCGGCGAAGAGGTGGCTGCGGTTGGTCACGGTGGCACCTGCGGCAATATCCTGCGTCGGCTGCTTGGTGAGGGTCTGGTAGATGTCGCCGCGCGCGAGGTAGCTGACCGAAAGCGTGGCAGGCTGGCCCGGGTCGGGGATCAGGTTGGTCATCCAGTAGTGGTCGGTAAAGCCGATCCAGCCGTTGGTGACATCGGTGAAGGTCTCGGGCTTGCCGGCAAAGTCGGTGACGTTGTCGTAATCCTCGATCACCAGCTCGCCCTCATGCTGGCCGATGACCCCCTCGTGGATCACGAAGAAGTTGGTCAGTTCGGGCAGGCCGTGGCGGTTGATCAGCGCGTAGGGCTGGGCGCGTACGGCGGTCTCGGTCGGGTTCTCGACCGATTGCTCGATGGTGATGAGGAACTCCTCGTCCACGCTCATCACGCGGCGGAAGATCAGGCCCGCGGGGCTGTCCCAGCGCAGGGTAACGGGCGTGGCAGGCGTCAGCGCCTCGCCTTCTTCGACCGACCATTCGGTGTCATCGCCCGGCACGTCGGCGGGGGTCAGGCCAGCGCCGGGGGCCCAGCCGTAGAGCGCGTAATAGGGGTTGGTCTCGCCCACGGGGGAGAGCAGGCGCACGGTCTCGTCGTTGTCGACAGACACCGTGTAGCGCTTGAGGCTCACGTCATCGATGCGGCCGCCGATCAGGTTGATCGAGCCGTCGAGGTTGGGCGTGTCGATGGTCAGGCGCGGGGCATCGGCCACGGCTTCGGGCGCAGCGCCGTTGCCGGTCGCGGGGGCGGAGCCATCGGCCGCGCCGGGCGCGGTGGTGCCATCGGCAGTGGTCGGAGTGCCGTCAGCCGTCTGCTCGGCGGCGGGCGCCTCGGGCGTCACCTGCTGCTCGGGCGGGAAGATGATGAACCACGCCAGGATCACCAGAAAGCTCAGCGCCGTGGCGAGAATGAGGTTCTTGTTCTGGTCGTCCATGCAGGGGCACCGCTCGCTCGTTTCAGGTTGCGAGGGTTCAATCGTTCAAGGGCCGAAAGGTCAAGACGAAAGGGTGGAAATGTTACCTTTGCCGCAGCGGGCAAGGGCGTTTCGTGGGGGTGCTCTTCGCCCCTTCGAAGCCCCATCGCAGGTGCCGAGCGGCACGGCCCCCGGGGGCACTGACCAGACAGGCGCGGCGGTGTCCTCCCGCGTCGGAGCCCTTCAGTCCCGCCCTATGCCTTTCAGGATCGGTGTCTCCACGATCTTGGCATTGTGCTTCTCGATCCAGCTTACCGTGTCTTCAAATGGCATCGGCCGGGCAAGGCCAAACCCCTGGATATGGCCGCAGCCAAGCTGCGCCAGCATCGCGTGCTCGCCAATGCTCTCCACCCCTTCCGCCAACGTATCGAGGTCAAGCTGCTCGGCCATCAACAGGATCGCGGAGACCAGCTTTTGCTGCTCGCGGTCCTCATGCACACGCATGACGAAGCTGCGGTCGATCTTCAGGCGGCTCACCGCGAAGCGCCGGATCGAGCTGATCGAGGCATGGCCGGTGCCGAAATCGTCAAGGTCCACCGGGCAGCCCATGGTGGCGAGATTGGCGATGTTGCGGGTGATCGTGTCGTCATCGGATTCAGCCACCACCGACTCCAGCACCTCCACGGTGATCCGCTCCGGCGCAAGGTCGAACCGGTCGAGCTCCCATTTCACCCGGTCCCCCAGCTTGGGGTTGCGCAGCTCGGCGGCGGAGAAATTTACGCCAACGGTCGGCACCTCCACCCCAGCCCTGTCCCACGCCTTCAGCGCGGCGCAGCTACGGTGCAGCATCACCTCGCCGAGCTTTTCCATCAGCCCGGCCTGCTCGATGGCGGGCAAAAAGTCTCCGGGGGCGATCATGCCGCGCTCCGGGTGCAGCCACCGGGCCAGTGCCTCCATCCCGGTGATGCGGCCTGTATCGGTCGAGATCTGCGGCTGAAACCACGGCTTGATCTGGCCTTCGGTGAAGGCGCTGAGCAGATCGTCGACCAGCGCGTGCCGCGCGCTGATCTGGGCCTGCATCTCGCGCGAGTAGGCGCGGGTGCCGCCCGGCCCGTTGGTGCGGGCCTCGTCGGCGGCCACCTCCGCCGCGCCCAGCAGCCCCTCTGCGGTGCGTTTGGGCGCACGGGTATTCAGGCAAAAGCCCACCGACACGCTCACATGCACCGAGGTCGCATCAATGCTCACCGCCTGCCCGGCGGTGCCCTGCAGCCGCTCGGCGATGCCCAGCGCGGTATCCAGATCGATCCGGCGCACCGGGTCCAGCCCCACGGCAAAGCGCGGCCCATCGAGCCTCGCGGCAAAATCGGCCCCGCGCATTGCGCTCTCGATCCGCTCTCCGGTGCGGCGCAGCACGGTCTCCGCCGCCGTTTTGCCGACGCGCTCCATCAGGGTCTGCCAGTCGTCGATCTCCAGCACGAAGCAGGCGGTCGTCCAGTTCTGGGCCTCGGCGCGCGGAATCGCCTCGCCCAGCAGGTCGAGAAAATCTTCGCGCAGCAGCAGGTCCGTCGCCCCGTCGCGCCGGGTGGCGCCATGGGAGTCGAACAGCCCGCCCATGATCGCCAGCACCGGAAACAGCAGCGCGGCGATGAGAATCACCCCCTCGCCGCCAAACCAGTAGCCCGCCAGCAGCAGCGCCGGCAGAAAGGTGATGGTCTGTGGCCGGAAAAACCCCTGGCGCAATACCCGCCGCAGTCTCAGATAGCTGGCCTTGAGCCCTTGCATCCCGATGCCTCTTGCCCTTTGCGGCCCGGTCGGAGCCGCCACGCGGGCAAGCTAGGCAATTGGCGTGATCAGTTTCTTAAGAGCGGCGGGGGAGTTTCTGTCGAATTTTCGCTATCGCCTTGAACAGCGCCGGGCACGCCAGCTTCGCTGCGCCGCTCCAGCCCGACAAAATCGAAGATCGCCGGATCGAGCAGATGCGAGGGGCGGGTGTTCATCAGGGCGCGGAACATCTTTTGCCGCCGCCCCGGATGGTTCGCCTCCCACTGGTCCAGCAGCCCTTTCACCTGCTGCCGCTGCAGCCCGTCCTGACTGCCGCAGAGGTCGCAGGGAATGATCGGGTAGTTCATGTCGCGGGCGAACTTCTCGCAATCCGCCTCTGCCACATGGGCCAGCGGGCGATACACGAACAGGTCGCCCTCCTCGTTCACCAGCTTCGGCGGCATGGTGGCCAGCCGCGAGCCGTGGAAAAGGTTCATGAAGAAGGTTTCCAGAATGTCATCGCGATGATGGCCCAGCACCACGGCCGAGCAGCCCTCCTCCCGCGCAATCCGGTAGAGGTTGCCGCGCCGCAGCCTCGAGCAGAGCGCACAATAGGTCCGGTTCGCCGGCACCTTCTCCTTCACGATGGAATAGGTGTCCTGATACTCGATGCGGTGCGGCACCCCCATGCGCTCAAGAAACTCCGGCAGCACCGTGGCCGGAAAGCCCGGCTGCCCCTGATCGAGGTTGCAGGCCAGCAGTTCCACCGGCAGCAGCCCGCGCCATTGCAACTCGTGCAGCACGGCCAGCAGCGTGTAGCTGTCCTTGCCGCCACTGAGGCACACCAGCCAGCGGGCGCCCCGCTCGATCATCCCGTATTGCTCGATCGCCTCCCTGCAATCGCGCACGATCCGCTTGCGGAGCTTCTTGAACTCCGTCGTCGCGGGCGCGCCATGAAACAGCGGGTGAATATCGTCATTCTCGTCGAGCATGGCGCTGCATATGCCAGAAACCGCGGCCTTGGGGAAGCGGGCGCACACGTTCAACGCAAGCCCCCGTGAAGGTGCGGATCGCCGCGGGCCGCCGTGCTGAATTTCGGGAGGAATTTGCGAGATTTCGGCGCGTGGCCCGAGGCGGGAACAGCCCCGCCGCCGCGCCGTTGTGGCCCCACACAGCGGCGATCCTGCCGCGTAGAACTCTCAGGAGGACCACATGACCAACATGTTCACCAAAACCGCCGTCGCCGCTCTTCTGGCTGGCTCCCTTGGCACCGCTGCCGCAGCCGGCTCCCTCGGGGCCGATGCCAGCGCCGATGTCGAGGCCGGCGTGAGCGGCGCAGTCGAAACCGCCCAAGGCACTGCCGATCAGGTCAACGACGCGGTCAACAGCACTGCCAAGGCCGTGCAGGATGGCGCCAGCGACCTTGCTGATGCCACCGAAGGCGGCGCCAGCGCCGATGCCTCGGTTAATTACGGCACCGTCATCTCCGGCCTCAACAACGGCTCCACCGCCGGTGCTGCCGCCGAGATCGAGGCGCTGGATGCCGAGATCACCGTCGACACCGTTCTGCTGAGCGAAGTCGAAGGGGCCGAGCAGGCTGAGGCGCTCGACAACGCGCTGAACACCCAGGCCGATGCGATGGCGGGTTTCCATGACGCCATCGAAGCCAACACCAGCCTGACCGCCGCGCTCGATGCCGAGGGGTTCACCGCCGATGACGTGGTCGGCTTTGAAAGCGAAGGCGAGGGCAATGTGACCCTCGTGATCGACGACCGTGCATAATTCGGTTGAACCAAATCGACGCTTCGTGCGTTAGAGAGGCGACCGCGCCTGAACCTCGCGGCGCCGGACCTTGTTCCCTCAAAGGTCTTAAGGCCCCTGCCCCCTCCCCGGCAGGGGCCTTTTTCGTTCAGGCCAGCCCCTGTGCGCGCAGCCGCGCGCCGTAACTCTCCGCCTCCGGCACACCGGCCTCCAGCGCAAAGATCCACGCCTGAGTCAGGTAAAATTCCGCCCCCGGCCCGCCGCGTTCCGCCGCCTCTGCGTAAAGCCGTGCCAGCGCCGCCCCGTCGCCCGCCGAGTGGGCCGCGAGCAGGCGGGCATCAAGGTTCACCGGCCCTTCCGCGCCGTGAGCCCCGCGGCAACCCATTGATGAAACCGATGCGTCGGCCCGTCCATCGCGGGGGAGAACCGCCCGCCGTCAAACCCCGGCCCCACCCGGCCCCTCTGCATGCCCTCGACCACAAAGACATCCTCCTCGAAGACCTCGCGCCACTGGGCGCAGTTCTTCGCCCTGAGCCCGCCATCTGTCTCGGGCGCGGCATAGTAGAGATGCACATGCTCCCGCGTCGTCGCCAGCCCCGTGGGCTCGAGCACGATCACAAAGGCATGGTCCCGCTGCGCCCCCATCAGCACATTGGGAAAGACAGAGATGTATTCCGCCCCTTCCTCCCAACTCTCCGGCCAGCCCGGAAAGTCCGGAAAGGTCTCGCCACCCTCACCGGTTATCCGCCGGTAAAGCGTGCTGCCTTGGCCTGCGAAGCCATCAGCCTCGATGTGGTAATGGTCCTCCAGCCGCGAATAGCTGTTCAGCCCGGGGTGGACCCACGGCAGGTGATAGCTCTCGCAGTAGTTCTCTACCGCCAGCTTCCAGTTGCAGGCGACCTCCAGCACAAACCGGCTGTCCGCCCCGCCGTGAAACACCGGCACATCCACCTCGCCCCAGCGGGTGAGCAACTCGGCATGCACCTCCTCGAACGGCCCCGACTCGCTGGAAACATCCACAAACACCACGTCGCGCCAGACATGGCTGGCGACCTCGACCAGCCCCAGATCGTCATTCACGATCCCCTCGGCCCGGTTCACCCCCGGCCCGCCCACATGGGGCGTGGCCACAAGTCGCCCGTCGTGGGCATAGCACCACGAGTGATAGGGGCAGCGGATCGCCCCCTCGATCTTGCGCGGCGCATCGACAAGGATCATCCCGCGGTGGCGGCATGTGTTGCGGAACACCCGCAGCACCCCGTCGCGCCCCCGCAGCATCAGCAGTGGCAGGCCCAGAAACTCCAGCGGCTTCGCATCCCCCGGCTCCGGCACATCAGCCCCTACGCCGATGCCGGCCCAGCCGCCCCAGAGCAGCGCATCGCGCTCGGCCTCATGGGTCGACGGGGCGGTGTAATGCGCATTGGGCAGCCCGTTGGCGGCGCCGATCGGGCGCAGAACGGCAGAAAGGTCATCAGGCATGGCGCTCCTCCGCTTGGCTGCTCCCAGCCTGCGAGGGCAGGGTTGCTGCGGCTTGCCTCAAGGCGACACCCCGGCACCGCCCCCGCGACATTGCAGGGCGTTTTCCGGCTACGGCCCCGCGACAACGGCGGCAAACCCCGCACGTTTGGTGGTTGGCGCGTTTCAGGGTATCCTAACGTCAACTTCCATGTTTTCGGGAGCCTGTTGCGCCATGTTTTACTTCTTTTCCCGCCGGGCCTTCGGCACGCCAAAAGGCGCAAGCCGGGCCCGCTTCACCGATAATCTCGCCACGCTTACCCGCTACGGCCGCGCGGAACCCTCGGGCAACAGCTATCGGATCACCCGATACGCCGGCCCCGTCGCCTGGACGCGCGATGCCCTCTCCGGTGTATCCGGCGGCCTGCTCATCTACGTCCACGGCTACAACACCACGCAGAAGCGCATGTTCGACCGGCAGGCCAAGATCGTGGCAGGCCTGCGGGCAAAGCAGTTCAACGGCGCGGTCCTCAGCTTCGACTGGCCCAGCCGTGGCTCTCCCAGCCCCGCCGCCTACAAGGCCGACAAGGAAGCCGCAAAGCACGTCGCCCGCCCCTTCATCGAAGAAGGTCTCGAAATTCTCCGCCGCCACGCCCCCGGCCGCCCGCTTGCCGTGCTCGGCCACTCGATGGGCGCCCTCGTCACCCTGCGCGGCTTCGGCGAGGTGGCCGCAGGATGGAAGCTCGATGAAACCCTCCTCGTGGCTGCCGATGTTGATAGGGTCTGGCTCGATCGCAACGCATGGGCCGGTTCCGTCATGGCCAAGCGCACGCGCAGGCTCACCAACTACTGGCACCACAAAGACAGGGTTCTTGCGCTGGCACAGGGGCTCAACGGCGGCGCCCTGCGCGCCGGACGCGACGGGATGCCGCCGCGCACCGCCCCGAACCATCATGATGTTTCAGTCGAGGCCCGGTTCGAGGCGACCTTCCCGCAAGCCAGCAAGGATGTGTCCCACAGTTTCTACTTCGACGATGCCCGCTTCTACGAGGATCTGGCCCGCGTGCTGGCCGGGCAGGATGTGTCGGGCACACCTACGCGCCGCCCGGGCGCGGGCGGCGAGCAGGAGCTTCGGCCCTAGTTCACTGCCATCAGAAACTTCACGCTGGCCCAGCCGGTAGTGCCCTCCGGCAGCTGCACCTGCGCCCAGCTGCCCTCCCGCGCGCCGGTCCAGAGCAGCATCTGCCCCGCGTGCAAGCGGCGGCTGATGTCAAACCCCGTGCCCGGCCCGCGCCGCAGGTTGAGGTAGCCGTCATTGGTGCACTGCACCATGAAGGCATAGGGCCGCTGGGCAAAATACTGCTGCGCGATGTAGCGCCCGTGCACCCAGCCCCGCATCCCGTCCGGCAGCATCACCTGTCGCCAGTTCCCTTGCGCCCCGGTGATCTCCACCGCCGTGCCCGCCGTGAGCCGCAGTAATATCCCATGCCCCGTGCCCGGCCCGCGCCGCATGTTCAGATAGCCGTCATCGGTGTCCTGCACATAGAGCGTCTGGGCCGCAGCCTCACTAGGCGGAAGCACGGTCAAGAGGGCAGCGGCAGCGAGGGCAAAGGCAAGAAACAGGCGGCGCGTCATCGGGAAATCTCCGGGTTGCAATGGCCCCAGCATCGCCCCACCCGGCATCCCCGGTCAATCGAGGCGCGAGAGAATCTCCGCGCCGCCGGTCCGCAGCCAAAGCGGCCCCGCGCCAGAAACCATCCGCACCCCGCCGATCTGCACGTCGATCCCGCCGTCCTCCACAAGGCTCGCCGCACCGCCAGCCAGCGCCGCGCCATAGGGCGTAAGCCGGGCCGAAAAGCCAAAGCGGTCGTCGCTACCCACACGGATTTCCACCACAGGCTGGTCCTCCGGGCGGCGAGCGAAACCCCGCAGCAGGTCTAGCAGGTCGAGGTCGCCGACCTCGTCCACAACCGCCTCCTCACCCCACGCGAGCGCATATCCAATCACCTGCGCCGCAGGCCGCCATCCCTCCGAAAGCTGCGCCAGCACCCGCTCCTCGCGCACCCCAAGCCCGGTGGCCACATGGGGAAAGCGTGAGAAATGCGCGTCCAGCGCGGCGCGGAGCGGCACCGGCAGGGCGGGGGATCGCCGCAGGGTGATCAGCGGCTCGGGCGTGGACGCCTGAAGCCCCTCCCAAAGCAGGGTGTAAAGCGTGGTCTCATCGCGGCTCAGCGGGCGCGGCCCGGGAACCTCCGAAAATTCCTCGGTGCGCAAGACCCCCAAACACTTCGCGATGCCGTCCATCCGATGCTGCCGCAGCGCGAGCTTTCCGCCCCAGCCGCGCCCCATCGCAAGCGCAATCATGAACCCCAACGCAAACTGCTCCTGAAGCGTCTCGCCCGCCCAGAGCGTGATGCCCTCCGCCGCCTCCATCGCCTGCGTGAGCGCGGCCATGTCATCCTTGGCGCGCTGGGCAAATTCCGCGTCCCCTGTCCGCGTCACCATCGCCCGCCCCCGGCGCAGGACCACTTCCAGCGGGTCGTCGTGCCGCGGAATGGCGCCCACATCGAAGCAATCGTACAGCCCGATCACCCGCCCCGTCTCGCCCGCTTCCCTCAAATACCCGCGCAATTGGCCTCCAGCCGCAAGGCCCGGGATCACGTGGAGCTGCGTGCTCACTTCGGCACCTCGTCAATGCCGGACCCACCCCAGGGGTGGCAGCGCAGGATGCGGCGAAAGGCCAGCCAGCCGCCCTTCAACCCGCCGTGCTTTTCCAGCGCCTTCAGCGCATAGGCCGAGCAGGTGGGGTGGTAGCGGCAGTTGTGCCCGACCCAGGGCGAAAAGATCAGCCGGTAGGCCCGAACGGGCAGGGCGAAGAGGCGCGCCAGCGGCGTCACGCCACGCAGGGCAGGGGCTGTCCCGCCATCCGATGCGCTCGCCGCCTAGCCATGCAGCTTGTCCAGCGCCGCCCGCAGTTCCTCCTGCATCAGGGCAAAATCGCGCGCCGCCGTCTCTCCGGCCCGCCCGATCAGCACGTAATCCCAGCCAGCGCGGCCCGCCTCCGGCAGCACCGCCCGCGCGATCTCGCGCAGCCGCCGTTTGGCCCGGTTCCGCGCCACCGCATTGCCCACTTTCTTTGAGCAGGTGTAGCCCACCCGCACAGCCTCGCCGCCTTCGCCGCGCTTCCGTCCCTGCACCACAAAGCCGGGCGTATGCTGCCGCCGCGCCCGCGCGCAGGCCAGAAAATCCGCGCGCTTCTTCAGAACCTCCGGGCAAGCGAAAACCGCCGCAGGGCTCTCGCCCCCGGCGGTCTCATCAACCTCTGCCTCTACGCCGGGCATCGCTGCCCCGCTACGCCTCAGGCGCTCAGGCTCTTCCGGCCGCGGGCGCGGCGGGCGTTGAGGATCTTGCGGCCGGCCTTGGTGGCCATGCGCGCACGGAACCCGTGACGCCGCTTGCGGACGAGGTTGGAAGGCTGGAAGGTGCGTTTCATCGCGCGTTCTCCGTCTCGGTCGGTCGCCGCCCCGCGGAATCGCAGGTGGCTGTGGTGTTCGAAGCCCGCTCAATAGGGACCGCCCGGCAGGCTGTCAATTCATCTGCGACGGAATCTTGCAACATTTCCCGCGCACCGCCCGCGGCGCTGTAACAAAACCCCGCCCGATCCCGCCACCCGGCGCCCTTGTGCTCACCCCGCATCAAGCGGGCGTGATCTGCCGGGCAGCCGTTGGGCGCACCGCACATCTTCTGTCATGAACGATGCAAAGGGATACGGGACAGATGACCGAGATGACAGACGCTCCGGCGAAAAACCCATGGCTGAAGCGCCTTCCGCTCATCGCCATCGTCGCCGCGGCCCTCGCCGGGGCCTTCTTCCTGCGCGATTACCTCAGTTTCGAAACGCTGGCCGATCATCGTGAGGCCTTGCTGGCCTTCCGTGATGCCAACTACCTGCTCACCGTGCTGGCCTTCATCGCGATCTACGTGGTGATCGTCGCCTTCTCCCTGCCCGGCGCCACCGTGGCCACCCTCACCGGCGGCTTCCTCTTCGCCACCTTCCCCGGCGCGCTCTTCAACGTGACCGCCGCCACCATCGGGGCCTGCCTCATCTTTCAGGCCGCCCGCCTCGGTCTTGGCGACAAGCTCTCCGAAAAGCTCGAAGGCTCCGGCGGGGTGGTACAAAAGATCAAGGCCGGGATCGACGCCAACCAGTGGGAGATGCTCTTTCTCATCCGCCTCGTGCCCGCCGTGCCTTTCTTCGTCGCCAACCTCGTGCCTGCCTTCGTCGGCGTGCCGCTGCACCGCTTCGCAATCAGCACCTTCCTCGGCATCATCCCCGGCGCGGTCGTCTACACCTCTGTCGGCGCCGGGCTGGGCGAGGTCTTCGCGCGTGGCGAAACCCCGAACCTCGGCATCATCTTCGAGCCGCATATCCTGCTGCCCATCCTCGGCCTCTGCGCCCTCGCTGCACTCCCCATCGTTCTAAAAGCCCTGCGCGGCAAGAAAGGCCTCTGACATGTCCACGATCAAGGCAGACATCTGCATCATCGGCGCCGGCTCCGGCGGGCTCTCGGTTGCGTCCGGCGCGGCCCAGATGGGGGCAAAGACCGTGCTGGTCGAGGGCCACAAGATGGGCGGCGATTGCCTAAACTACGGCTGCGTGCCTTCCAAGGCGCTGCTTTCGGCGGCCCACCACGCCCATGCCATGACAACCGGCGCACCTTTCGGAGTCGCCCCCGTCACGCCTGAGATCGACTATGCCAAGGCCAAGGACCACGTGGCCGAAGTCATCGCCGCCATCGAGCCACATGACAGCCAGGAGCGATTCGAGGGCCTCGGCGTGCAGGTCATCCGCGAATGGGGCAGCTTCATCTCCCCCACCGAACTCCGCGCAGGCGATCACACCATCACCGCCCGCCGCTTCGTCATCGCCACCGGCTCCCGCCCCTTCGTCCCGCCGATCGACGGGCTCGACTCGGTGGATTACCACACCAACGAAACCATCTTCGAGCTGCGCGAAAAGCCCGAGCACCTCATCGTCATCGGTGGCGGCCCCATCGGGCTGGAGATGGCCCAAGCCCACGCCCGCCTCGGCTGCAAGGTCACCGTGATCGAGGCGCAAAAGGCGCTGGGCAAAGACGACCCGGAGATGGCCGCCTTCGTGCTGGAGAAACTCCGCGCCGAAGGCATCGAGATCATGGAAGAGATCGCCGCCGAAAAGGTCACCACAGAAGGCGGCGTTACCGTCGAAACGCCAAAAGGCCCCGTCACCGGCTCCCACCTGCTGGTCGCCGTCGGGCGGCAGGTGAACATCGACAAGCTCAATCTCAACGTCGCCAATGTCGACCAAGACCGCGCCGTGAAGGTCGATGCCCGCCTCCGCTCCACCTCCAACAAGCGCGTATATGCCATCGGCGACGCGGCGGGTGGCCTGCAATTCACCCATGTCGCGGGCTACCACGCCGGGGTTGTGATCCGCTCCGCCATGTTCGGCCTGCCCGCCAAGGCCAAGACCGACCATATCCCATGGGTCACCTATACCGACCCCGAGCTTGCGCAGGTCGGCCTCACCGAGGCCCAGGCCCGCGAAAAGTTCGGCGGCAACCTCGACGTGATCAACATCACCTACAATGACAGTGACCGCGCCCGCGCCATGCGGCTGGATGGCAAGCTGAAACTGATGGTCTCCGGCGGCAAGCCGGTGGGCGCCTCCATCGCCGGGCCGCAGGCGGGCGAACTCATCGCCGCATGGGCCACCGCCATCGCCAACGGCCACAAGCTGACCACGCTGGCAAACACCGTCCTGCCCTACCCGACGCTGCAAGAGCTTAACAAACGCGCCGCAGGTGCCTATTTCTCCCCCAAGCTCTTCGAGAGCCCGATGGTCAAGCGCGTCGTCGGACTGGTGCAACGCTTTCTGCCCTAGTCGCAGCCCCGGCGCGAAAATGGTATAACGCGCGAGAAATGTTCCTGAATACGCTCTCCGGCCGCTTCCTGATGCTGACGATCGCCTTCGTCATGCTGGCCGAAGTGCTGATCTTCGTGCCCTCCATCGCGCGCTTTCGCGAAGACTTTTTGCTGTCGCGGCTGGAGCGGGCGCAAATCGCCTCGCTGGCCCTGCTGGCCACGGAAGAGGTGATCGACGCCAATCTCGAGGCCGAACTGCTCCAGAACGCGGGCGTCAAGAACGTGGTGCTCCGGCGCGACGAGATGCGCGAGCTGATCCTCTCCTCGCCCATCATCGCCCCCGTGACCCAAACCTACGACCTGCGCGATCCCGGCCCCTGGACCCTGATGATGGATGCCGTCGCCCGTCTGTGGAAGCGCGACCCTGAGCTGATCCGCGTCATCGGCGACCCGGTGAAGGAGGCCGGGCTGCTGATCGAGGTCACGCTCGACACTGGCGATCTGCGTGAGGCGATGATCGACTATGGCGTGCGCATCCTCTGGCTCTCCGCCGTGATCTCAGCACTCACCGCGCTGCTGCTGTTTCTGGCGGTGCGGGTCTTCATCGTCGGTCCGATCCACCGGGTGGTCGATGCGATGGCCAGCTATGCCAAGGCACCCGAAGACGCCCGCCGCATCATCGAACCCTCTGCCGGGGCGCTGGAACTGCGCGAGGCCGAAGAGGGGCTGAACGCGCTGCAAACCCAGCTCACCGGGGCGCTGAAGCAAAAGGAGCGGCTCGCCCAGCTCGGCGGCGCCGTGGCGCGCATCAGCCACGATCTGCGCAACATCCTCACCACCGCCCAGCTCTTCGCCGACCGGATGGAAACCTCCAAGGATCCCGCCGTCGCCCGCGCCGCGCCCAAGCTGGTCAACTCGATCAGCCGTGCCGTGAACCTCTGCGAAAGCACGCTCACCTTCGGCCGCGCAGAGGAGGCCCCGCCCAAGCTGTCGCGGTTCACCCTCGCTCCCGTGGTGAACGACGTGATCGACAGCGAGCGCCTCGCCGCGGGCGAGCATGATATTTCCTATGCCGAAGATGTCCCCGCCGGCCTGACCCTCCGCGCCGACAGCGAGCAGATCTTCCGGGTGCTGACCAACCTCATCCGCAACGCCCGTCAGGCCATCGTCGCCACTGGCAAACCCGGTGAAATCTGCATCTCCGCCCGCGAGGAGGATGACGGCTGGACGATCACCGTCACCGACACCGGCCCCGGCCTGCCGCCCAAGGCGCAGGAGCACCTGTTCCAGCCGTTCCAGGGGGGCTTCCGCAAGGGTGGCTCCGGCCTCGGGCTGGCCATCTCCGCCGAGCTGATCCGCGGCCACGGCGGCCGGCTCGATCTGCTCAGCACAGGTCCCGAAGGCACCGAATTCGCCGTGGTCCTGCCCCGCGAGTTCTCCGAGCTGGAAACGTCAGAGCCACAAAAGGCCGCCGAGTAGGGCTGGCGATGAGAGGGAGGGAAGCCGCGATGAGAGCCACAGCCCGCATCACCGCAATCGCCCTTCTCGCCGCATCGCCCCTTTCCGCCGCCGAGGACTTTCCGCAGATCGACGTGGCCCCACAGTGCCAGCGCAGCGCCGAGGGGCTGGAAGATGCCGACGTGGCTTTCGAGATGTGCATGCAGGGTCAGGCGCTCTCCTTCGGCGTCTTGCGCAGCCTGTGGCCGACCCTGCCACCCGACCTGCGCCGCGAGTGCACCGCCTATGGCATCGCTGAAGGCTCTTATGCTGCCCTGCGCGTCTGCATCGAACAGGCGATCGGCCCGTTGAAGGCACCGACCCTCTAGGCAAGCCCGGCCCGCGCCCCGCGCTAGAACCAAACCTTCGGCTTCAAATCCTGCACCCGCTCGATCGCGCGGCCGAACACGAACACCCGATGCCGCAAGTCTTGCGGCCCGCCGTAGGGAACACTGTCGCGAAACACCGGCTCGCCCCGCTCCCGGCAGGCCAGTTCCACCCGCCGCGCCTCGTCCCGATCCGGCGTCATGATCAGCGGGTGCGTCCAGGCCCAGGCATCACCCGCAATCTGGGCATAGGCATGGGCAGCCAGCTCCGCCTCAGAGCCAAACCGCGCCAGTTCCCGCCACGCACCGCGCTCCTCGTAGCCCCAAAGCCACTCCGTCCCGTCATGGCGCACCGCATGGCCTTCGCCAATCGCCCGCCCGTCCAGCGCATAGCTGCCAAAGTTCGCCCCCTCCGCCACCATCCAGTCCCGCAGCGCGGCCAGCGTCTGCGGTGGCCTGTCAGGCGGGGCAGGGCGGTATGGGCTCACCCGCCAGCGACCTCCAGAACGATCTTCCCGATATGCTCCGAGCTTTCCATCCGCGCGTGGGCCTTGGCCGCATCGGCCAACGGAAAGGTCGAATCCATCACCGGCGCGACCCGGCCCGAGGCCAGCAACGGCCATACCTTCGCTTCCAGCTCCGCCGCGATCTCCGCTTTCGCCGCTACCGACTGTGGCCGCAGCGTGCTGCCGGTGATCGTCAGCCGCCGCGCCATCACCTGCGCAAAGTTCAGCTCCGCCTTCGGGCCGGAAAGGAAGGCGATATGCACCATCCGCCCGTCCATCGCCAAGGCCTGCACGTTGCGCGGAATGTAGCTGCCGCCCACCATGTCGAGCACGAGGTTCGCCCCGCCCTCGGCCTTCAGCACCTCCACGAAGTCCTCTTCGCGGTAATTGATTGCCCGCTCCGCGCCGAGCTCAAGACAGGCGTCGCACTTTTCCTTCGAGCCCGCCGTGGCAAAGACCCGCGCGCCAAAGGCCGTGGCCAGCTGAATCGCCGTGGTGCCGATCCCCGACGAGCCGCCGTGGATCAAAAACACCTCCCCCGCCTTCAGCCCGCCTCGCATGAAGACGTTGGAGTAAACCGTATAGAACGTCTCCGGCAGGCAGGCCGCCTCCTTCATCCCCATGCCCTCGGGCACCGGCAGCGCATGGGCGGCGGGGCATTTCACGTATTCCGCGTAGCCCCCGCCCGGCAGCAGGGCACACACCTTGTCGCCCACCGCCCAGCGCGCGCCCGCGCCTGCGGCCACCACCTCGCCCGAGCACTCGAGGCCGGGCAGGGGGGAGGCATCGGACGGCGGGTCATAAGCCCCGGCGCGTTGCAGCGCGTCGGGCCGGTTCACCCCGGCCCAAGCCACCTTGATCACGATCTCCCCCGCGCCGGGTGCAGGCACCGGCACCTGCGCCAGTTGCAGCACCTCCGGCGCGCCGGGCTTGGTGATCTCCACGGCGTTCATCGTCTCTGGAAGGGTCATGAAGTGTCCTCTGGTGGTCTGTCAGATTGGCAGGGCAAGCCCCGCCCTAGGGTTTGCTCACATGGCCGGGCATGTCGGCGGGCGGGGTGCTGCGCGGGGCGCGCACCCGGCTGGCCAGCCACTCCGGCCCGGCCATCAGCCCCTTGGTCAGCGGGTTCTTCCGCAGGCCTGCCTTCAGCTTCTCCACCCGCATCACATCGGCGATCCGCCGGTCCAGAAAGGCCCATGTCGCCTCATGGCCTGCGCTCTCGTCGCCCAGCCAGTAGAGCAGGGTGGCGGAGTATACGGCCGAGAGCGTCGCCCGCTTGGAATACCAGTTGAGGTCTTCGCTGGTGTCTCCCATCGCCCGCCAGATCGCATCCGCCGTGCCCCAGACCGCGCCTGCGCCCGCGGCGGCATTCTGCGGCAGGGCAAAGAGCGAGGCCGCGCGGCGCACAGCCTCCCGGTCGCCCTCGATGGCTTCCAGCCGCAGCCGCACCGCATGGGCGATCCGGTCCGAATAGCGCATCTCCTCAAGCTCGGCCTCCGCCAGCGCAGCCTGCATCTTCGCATCGCCCCGCGCATGAAACGCCAGCGCCAGGTCGACCGCCCCTTTCGGAAACAGCGCCCGCGCCTCCGCCAGACTCACCCCGGCCTCCTCGGCCGCGCGGGTCAGCGCCTCGTCGGACCATCCGTCAAAGGCCACATGGGGCAGGGCGGCATCGAGAATGGCTGCTTTTGCGGGGTTTTCTTGCGTGTGATCCATCATGTCACGGCTACTTAGGGCGATTTCTCAAGGAGTGTAGACAGATGCCCGGCCCTTTGCTATACGGCGCCCTCCTGCAAATTCTTGCAACTCTAATCAGAAAGGTGGTGACAACCACATGCAGGTAAGCGTTCGTGACAACAACGTCGATCAGGCGCTTCGTGCTCTGAAGAAGAAACTTCAGCGCGAGGGTGTGTTTCGTGAGATGAAACTCAAGCAACACTTCGAGAAGCCGTCCGAGAAGAAAGCCCGTGAAAAGGCCGAGGCGATCCGCCGTGCGCGGAAGCTGGCTCGGAAGAAGGCCCAGCGCGAGGGGATGCTCTAAGCACCCATCGGCACACGAACGGCGAGGGCTCCGGCCCCCGCCTACGACGACCCCCGCGGCTCCGCCCGGGGGTTTGTTGTTTTTGGGGGGCAGGATACGACCGCACCCCCCGACGCACCACAAGCCGTGCAGCGCCGCACCGGGGGGCGGGTCGGCGCTGCACGGCGCCTTCGGCTTGATTCCGTCCGGGTGCTCCGCTCAAACGGTCTCCACAATCCCGCAGGAAGCTCCCGAATGACCACTCACCCGCTCGACACCCCCGCCCGCGCCGCGCTCACCGGCCCCCACGCCCACCTCGCGCAGAGCCACGGCACCGCCCTTCGCTACGATCCCGGCCTCATCCCCTTCGCTGCCATCGACCCCGCGCACCCCGAAGACCTCACGACGCTCGCCGCCCCTGGCGAGCTGGCCGTCTTCCTGCAAACCGCCCCGGTCGCCGCCCTCCCCGGTTTCACCGAAACCCTGCGCGCCGATGCCGTCCAGCTCACCAGCCAAACCCTGCCGCCCGCGCCGGACGACCCGCGCATCACCCCGCTCGGCCCGCCCGATGCCGCCGATATGCTCGCCCTCGCAGAGGCCACCAAGCCCGGCCCCTTCACCCTGCGCGCGCTGGAGCTCGGGCCGTTCTGGGGCATCCGCCAAGAGGGCCGCCTCATTGCCATGGCCGGCACCCGCATGGCCGCGCCCGGCTTCACCGAAATCTCCGGCGTCTGCACCGACCCCGCGGCGCGGGGGCAGGGCCTTGCCCGCCTGCTCTCGGCCCACGTCGCCCATGCCATCGCGGCCACCGGCAACACGCCCTTCCTCCACGCCTTCGCGGCCAATCCGGCGGCGATCAAACTCTACGAAAGCCTCGGTTTCGCCATCCGTTCCGATCTGGCCTGCGCGATCTTTCAGAAAACATGAGAAAAACCTGCGACACCGCGCCTCACACGGTTGATCTGATCCGGCAGGGTTGCCATCTCGTTACGTAGGGAAGCTAAACGCGCAACAGGGACAGGGAATGCTCCGCAGAACACTCGATGAATTTTTCAGCTCCGATGCCGCCGGCGGTGTGGTGCTGATGCTCTCCGCCGTGGCCGCCCTCATGGTGGCCAACTCCTCGCTCAACCCTGAATACCAGGAATTTCTGGGCGCCTATATCGGCGTCACGGTGAACGGCGAGGGCATCGAGAAACCGGCGCTCCTGTGGATCAACGATGGCCTCATGGCCATCTTCTTCTTCCTCATCGGCCTCGAGCTGAAGCGCGAGCTGATGGAGGGCAAGCTGAAGAACCCCGCCGACGTGGTGCTGCCCGGCATGGCAGCGGTCGGCGGCATGGTGGTGCCCGCGGCAGTCTACGTGTTCTTCAACTGGGGCAACCCGGCCACCATCGGCGGCTGGGCGATTCCGGCGGCGACCGACATTGCCTTTGCCCTCGGCGTTCTGGCGCTGCTCGGCTCCCGCGTGCCCTCCTCGCTCAAGATCTTCCTGCTGACGCTGGCGATCCTCGATGACATGGGCGCCATCCTCATCATCGCGCTGTTCTACACCGCCAACCTTCAGGTCGATTACCTTTTCCTCGCCTGCATCCCGCTGGCGCTGATGATCTGGCGCAACCTGCGCGGGGCGCACCGCGTGGCCCCGATCCTTCTGCTCGGCGTGGTGATGTGGGTCTTCGTGCTCAAGTCCGGCGTGCACGCCACCCTCGCCGGGGTGATCACCGCCTTCTGCATCCCGCTGAAGGACAAGTGGAACAAGTCGCCCCTGCACTCCATCGAGCACGGCCTTGCGCCCTACGTCCTCTACGTCATCGTGCCGCTCTTCGCCTTCGCCAACGCCGGCGTGGTGCTGCAGGGCATGTCGCTCTCGTCGCTGCTCGATCCGGTGCCGCTGGGCGTTGCGCTCGGCCTGATCGTCGGCAAGCAGGTCGGCGTCTTCGGCACTACATGGCTGATGGTCAAGACCGGGCTCGCCAAGCTGCCCTACGGGGTCAACTGGATGCACATCTACGGCCTCGCCTGCCTCGCCGGGATCGGCTTCACCATGTCGCTCTTCATCGGCTCGCTGTCCTTCTCGGATGCCGCCCTGATGAACGAGGTGCGCCTCGGCGTGCTGCTGGGCTCCGCCGTCTCGGCGGTGGTGGGCTTCCTCGTGCTGCGCGCGGCGACCAATGCCGGCAGCGGCGAAAAGGTCGAAGCGCTGAACCAGCCGGGCGCGGCAGAGCGGGCCGAGGCCGCGGCGGAGTAACCCTCCCCCAAGCCGTGCCGCGCCGCCCGGCAAGGTGGCGCAGCACGGCTCCAGCCGCCCAAAACCGTTAACAAATCCCTTGCGCGACTCCCCCGAGCCGCGCTAACCCGCCTCTGCTTCGGTTCGGGCGCAAGCCCGGAGCAAAAGGGAACGTGGTGCGGGGCAGAAGCCCCAAGGCCGCGACTGCCCCCGCAACTGTAAGCGGAGAGCGAGGCCTGTGCGCCACTGGGGGAGCATCCCCCGGGAAGGCCGGCCAACTCGCGATGACCCGCAAGTCAGGAGACCTGCCGAGGCGATCACCCTGAACCCGTGCGGGGCGCACGGCGTGAGCGGTCAGTCCGTAGCGGTGACGAAAGCACCGTCCGCGGAACGCCTCGCATTCCAAAGACACCACGCCACAGCGGGCTCCGGCCCGACGCAGAAGGACTTTGGAGATGAACCGCCTCCTCGCCACCACCGCAGCCCTCGCGCTCTCCACCTCTGCGCTCACCGCGCAGGAAAGCTACGACCTCGAAGCCATCACCGTCACCGCCGACCTCTCCGACGGCACCGAAACCGACCGCACCGGCGCCACCGTCGAGGTGAGCACTCGTGAGGAGCTGGAGAACGCGGGCGACAGCTCCGTCGCCACCTACCTCTCCCGCCAGCCGGGCCTTTCGCTGGCCGCCTCGGGCGGGCCGGGCAGCCTCGCCGACATCCGGATGCGCGGCCTGCACCAGAAATACGTGAAGGTGCAGATCGACGGCATCGATGTGCTCGATCCGTCCTCTCCCTCCCCCTCCTACGACTTCGGCCTTATGGGCGTCTCCGGCCTTGGCCGCATCGAGGTGCTGAAGGGCTCGCAATCGGCCCAATACGGCTCCTCCGCCGTGGCCGGGGTGATCTCGCTCCAAAGCCGCCGTGCCACCGAAGAGGGCACCCACGTCTATCTGTCCGGTGAAATCGGCAGCTACGACAGCTTCGGCCTCGCCGCCACCGTCACCAACCTCGGCGAGCGGCACAACTTCGCCGTCACGCTTGAACGCCTCGAGTTCGGCGGGTTTTCGTCCGCCGATGAAGAGGACGGCAACACCGAAGCCGATGGCTTCTCGTCTGTCCGGCTCTCGTTCAACGGCGAATATGACCTGACCGATGCCCTCTCCATCGGGCTGTCCGGCTTTGCCGAAAAGAGCACCGTCGCCATCGACGGCGGCTTCCCCTTCGGTGACACCGCCGAAGAGACAGATGGCACCTCGAACGGCTTGCGCGCCTTCGCCCGCTACGACGCCGGGGCCATCACCCATCAGTTCGAGGCCACCTATTACGATATCGAGCGCGACTATGCCGTGTCGGGCAACCGCTACGAGGGCGAGCGCCACGGGCTGCGCTACCTCGGCCAAGCCACGCTGTCGCCCTCGGTTCAGCTGAACTTCGGTGCCGACTACACGGAAGAAGACTTCACCTCGTCCACCTTCATCACCGCCACCGGCAAGCAGAACACCACAGGCGTCTTCGCCGAGGTCAACTGGGCCGCTTCCAGCGAGCTCGACGTGTCCGCTGCCCTGCGCCACGATGCCCACAACCGCTTCGGCGGGCACACCACCGGTCGTCTGGCACTGGCTTGGCGCCCGCAGGAAGATATGATCGTGCGGGCCGCGCTGGCAACCGGCTTCCGCGCCCCCTCGCTCTACGAGCTCTACGCACCGATCTACGGCAACGACACCCTGACGCCCGAAACCTCGCGCAGCGCCGAGCTGGGCATCGAAAAGCGGCTGGGCGGCGACGATTTCGTCAAAGCCACGCTGTTCTACACAGAGGTCGATGACATGATCGGCTCCGATGCCTTCTTCGTCTACACGCAGGTGCCCGGCACCTCTGTGAGCAAGGGGATCGAGCTGTCGGGCCGCAAGGCCCTGTCCGACAAGGTGTCGCTCTTCGGAAACTACACCTACACCGAAAGCGTGGATGAGAACGACCTGCGCGAACTGCGCGTGCCGCGTCACAACCTCGTGCTCGGTCTCGAGGCCGAGATCGCACCGCGCTGGAACATCATCGGTGAACTCCAGCACGTTGCCGATACGCTCGACGTCGACGCACAGACCTTCGCCACCATCGAGGGCGATGACTACACGGTGGTAAACGCCATGGTCACCTACGATGTGAGCGACAGCGCCGAAGCCTACTTCCGGATCGAGAACATCGGCGATGTCGAGTACCAAACCGTCAACGGTTACGGCCAGTCCGACCGCGCCTTCTACCTCGGCCTCCGTGCCAAGTTCTAAGCACCTCGCCAGTGCGCTCGCGCTCTGGCTGGCGGGGGCCGTCATGGCCCTCGCCGCACCGCACGAGCGGGTGGTGTCGATCAACCTCTGCACCGACCAGCTGGCCCTCGCCCTCGCGGCACCGGGCCAGCTGGTGTCGGTCACCCGCATGCTGCAACGCGATGAGGGGGCGATGGCCGAGGCCGCCCGCGCCCTGCCGGGCAATTCCGCCCGCGCCGAAGAGGTCTACCTGCTCGCGCCCGATCTGGTGCTGGCAGGCAGCTTCACCGCGCCCGATACCCTTCGCATGCTCCAACGACTCGGCCTGACGGTCGAGGTCTTCACCCCCGCCGAAACCCTCTCCGACATCCGCGCCAACATCCTCCGCATGGGCACCCTGCTGGGCCGCGAGGCCGAGGCGCAGGCCGAGGTCGCCGCTTTCGACGCCCGCCTCGCCGCCATTCCCGCGCCAACCGGCCCCGCGCCCCTCGCCGCGCTCTATGCCGCCAACGGCTACTCCGCCGGAGATGCCACCTTGCCGGGCCAGATGGTCAAGGCGGCGGGCTTCGCGCTGCTGGCCGAAGAGATGGGCCTGCCCTACGGTGGCGTCGTGCCGCTCGAAACCCTCGCCACCGCCTCGCCCGACCTGCTCATCGCCGCCCGTCCCGGCGCACCCAAGAGCCGCGCCGAAGAGATCCTCGCCCACCCGGTCGTCGCGGCCCTGCGCGATCAGGTCGCCACCGACACCCTCCACGACAGCGACTGGACCTGCGGTACCCCCGCCGTGCTCGATACCGTCGAGCGGCTGGCCGCGATCCGGGAGACGATGAAATGACTATAGGCTGGGATGTGTCCCGTCTCCCCCACGCCAGCCGCATCCTGTCTCAGCGCGGCTCCTGCAACCTGTGTCAGGCCGCCCCCCAATGCCTCCACCCCGAGGCCCACCCATGACACCCGCGCGCCTCTACACCGCCCTCGGTGCCCTCACCGTCGTCCTCTTCCTCGCCTCCCTCACCACCGGCCCGGCCTCGCTCCCCATCCCCGAGGCGCTCTCCGCCCTCGTCACCCAATCCGACGGCCCGGCCACCATGGTCATGCGCGAAATCCGCCTGCCCCGTGCCCTGCTCGCCGCCCTCATCGGCGCCTCCCTGGGCCTCTCCGGTGCCGCGATGCAGGGTTACCTGCGCAACCCGCTCGCCGAGCCCGGCCTCATCGGCGTCTCCGCCACCGCGGCCCTCGGCGCCGTCATCTCCATCCAGACCGGCCTCGCCGCCGCCTACGCCTTCGCGCTCCCCGCCGCCGCCCTCTCCGGCGCGGCTATCGCCACCCTCGCGCTCCTCGCCCTCGCAGGCCCGCGTGGCACCGCGCTCACGCTGATCCTCGCCGGCGTCGCCCTCTCGGCCCTCGCCGCCGCCCTTACCAGCCTCGTGCTCAACCTCTCCCCTTCGCCCTACGCGGCGGCAGAGATCGTCTTCTGGATGATGGGCTCCGTCGCCGACCGCTCGATGACCCACGTCGCCCTCGCCGCCCCCTTCATCATCGCAGGCATGGCCCTGATCCTCCCGCTCGGGCGCGGCCTCGACGCGCTGACGCTGGGCGAAGACGCCGCCGCCTCCATGGGCACCCGCCTGCACCGCCTGCGCCGGGCCCTTGTCCTCGGCGTTGCGGCCTCCGTCGGCGCTGGCACCGCCGTCGCGGGCGCCATCGGCTTCGTCGGCCTCGTCGTGCCGCACCTGCTGCGCCCACTCACCGGCCACCGCCCCTCGACCCTCCTCATCGCCTCCGCCCTCGGCGGCGCGGCCCTCCTGCTGGCGGCAGACACCGCCACCCGCCTCGTCTTCCCCGAACGCGACCTCAAGCTCGGCGTGGTCACCGCCCTCATCGGCGCGCCCTTCTTCTTTCACCTCGTCTGGCGCCTGCGGGGCCGCCTATGACCCTGACCCTCCAGAGCCTCTCCGTCACCCGCCAGAACGGGCGTGAAACCCTGCGCGATGTGTCCCTCACCGTCGCCCCGGGCGAGTTCATCGGCCTCATCGGCCCCAACGGCGCGGGCAAGACCACGCTTTTGCGCGCCGCCCAGGGCCTGCTGCCCGCCACCGGCACCTCCTCCCTCGCGGCCCTCACGCCCACCCAGCGCGCCCGCGCGGCCGCCTTCCTCCCCCAGTCCCGCGAGATCGCCTGGGACCTGACGGTCGAAACCCTCGTTACCCTCGGCCGCACCCCCCACGCGCCTTCCGAGGCCGACGCCACAGCCGTCGCCAAGGCCATCGACCAGATGGCCCTCACGCCCCACGCCCACCGCCGCGCCACCCGCCTCTCCGGCGGTGAGCAGGCCCGGGCACTCATCGCCCGCGCGCTGGCGCAGGAGACCCCGCTGCTGCTGGCCGACGAGCCCATCGCCGGCCTCGACCCGGCCGCCCAGATCGCCACCATGCAGCTCTTCGCCCAGCTTACCACCGAGGGCCGCGCCGTGCTCGCCTCGCTGCACGATCTCTCCCTCGCCGCCCGCCACTGCACCCGCCTCGTGGTGCTGCACGAGGGCCGCATCGCCGCCGATGGCCCGCCCGAGCAGGTGCTCACGCCGCAGCTGCTGGCAGAGGTCTTCCACATCACCGGCAGCTTCGTCTTCACCGATCACGGCGCGCTCTTCACCCCCACGGGCCTCACCTGATGCCCTTCCCGCCCGAGCGCATCGTCTGCCTGACCGAGGAAACGGTCGAAACCCTCTACCTCCTCGGCCAGCAGGATCGCATCGTCGGCGTCTCCGGCTACGCCGTCCGCCCGCCCGGCGTGCGCCAGCAAAAGCCCCGCGTCTCCGCCTTCACCTCCGCCGACATCCCCAAGGTCACGGCTTTGCGCCCCGACCTCGTGCTCACCTTCTCGGATCTTCAGGCCGATATCGCCGCCGCCCTCCTGCGCGAAGGCGTCGCCGTCTACGGCTTCAACCAGCGCGGCCTCGCGGGCATCTTCGACATGATCGAAACCCTCGGCGCCCTCACCCTATGCGAGGAAAAGGCGCAGGCCTTGACGCGCAGCTACCGCGCCCGGCTCGATACCCTGCGCGCCGAGGCCCCCGCCCGTGGCCTCAAGGTTTATTTCGAAGAATGGGACGAGCCGATGATCTCCGGCATCGGCTGGGTCTCCGAGCTGATCGAGGCCACCGGCGCGACCGACTGCTTCGCCCATCTCGCCCGCGAGCAGGCCGCCAAGAACCGCATCATCACGCCTCAGCAGGTCATCGACGCCGCCCCCGATGTGATCCTCGCCTCATGGTGCGGCAAGAAGGTCCGCCCCGAGCGCATCATCTCCCGTCCCGGCTGGCACACCATCCCCGCCGTCGACAACGGCCGCATCCACGAGATCAAAT
Organism: Vannielia sp. SX4; assembly: GCF_052828525.1. The sequence continues at coordinate 4,219,824 of NZ_CM128247.1, read as the reverse complement.
CGCCCATCATCCTCCAGCCCGGCCCCGCCGCGCTGACCGATGGGCTCGATGCCATCCTCGCCGCCCTTGGCCGGGACTCGACCCACCACCCCGACTAGCCAAACGCCCCCGGTTCTGCCGTAATGCCCGTGAATACAGGGGAGGCCAGATGACCGAGACAACCGACGCAGGCGAATACGACTACATCGTCGTGGGCGCGGGCTCTGCAGGCTGCGTGCTGGCCAACCGCCTCTCCGCCAACCCGGCCCACCGCGTGTTGCTGCTGGAGGCCGGTGGCTCCGACCATCACCACTGGGTCCACATCCCGGTCGGCTACCTCTACGCCATGGGCAACCCGCGGCTCGACTGGTGCTATCGCACCGCAGAAGAGCCGGGGCTGAATGGCCGGAGCCTCGCCTATCCGCGCGGCAAGGTGCTGGGCGGCTGTTCCTCGATCAACGGCATGATCTACATGCGCGGGCAGGCCGCCGATTATGACCAGTGGCGGCAGGCGGGCTGCACCGGCTGGGGCTGGGACGACGTGCTGCCGCTCTTCCGCAAGTCCGAGAACCACCTCGCCGGCGCCAGCCCGGCCCACGGCACCGGCGGCGAGCTAGACGTGACCGAGCAGCGACTCCACTGGCCGGTGCTCGACGCGGTCGCCGAGGCGGCGCAGGAAATGGGCATCCCGGAGAGCCACGACTTCAACGATGGCGATAACGAGGGCGTCGGTTACTTTCCGGTCAACCAGCGCGGCGGCTGGCGGTGGAACGCCCGCAAGGCCTTCCTCAAGCCGGTCCGCACCCGCCCTAACCTGCGCATCGAGACCCACGCCCACGCCCAGCGCCTGACCCTCTCCGAGGGCCGGGCCGATGGCGTGATCTACCGCCAGAACGGGCGGCTGATGCACGCCCGCGCGAAGGGCGAGATCGTGCTGGCGGCAGGCGCGGTGAACACCCCCCAACTGCTGGAACTCTCGGGCATCGGCCAGCCTGAGCTGCTGCAATCGCTTGGCATCCCCGTGGCGCTGGAGGCCCCCGGCGTGGGCGAGAACCTGCAGGACCACCTGCAAATCCGCACCGTCTACCGCATCACCGGCGCGCTCACCCTGAACGACCGGATGCGCACGCTCTTCGGCAAGGCGCAGATCGCGCTGGAATATGCCCTGCGCCGCTCCGGCCCGATGTCGATGGCCCCCAGCCAGCTTGGCATCTTCACCCGCTCCGGGCCGGAGTTCGACCGGGCCAACATCGAGTATCACATCCAGCCGCTCACGCTGGAGGCCTTCGGCCAGCCGCTGGACCGTGACCCGGGCGTCACCATATCCGTCTGCAACCTGCGCCCCGAGAGCCGCGGCACCATTCACGCCACGGCGCCCACCGCCGATACGGCGCCCGAGATCCGCCCCAATTACCTCTCCGCCCGCGCCGACCAGATCGTCGCCGTTGACAGCCTGCGCCACGCCCGCCGCCTGATGGCCACCGCCGGGCTGCAAGGCCTTCAACCGCGCGAGATCAAACCCGGCCCGGAGGTGCAAAGCGAAGACGAGATGCTGAAAGCGGCAGGCGACCTTGGCACCACTATCTTCCACCCGGTCGGCACCGCCCGCATGGGCAGCGACCCGGGCGCCGTGGTGGACCCCGAGCTGCGCCTCAACGGCCTCACCGGCCTGCGCATCGCCGACGCCTCCATCATGCCCACCATCCCATCCGGCAACACACACGCGCCCGTGACGATGATCGCAGAGAAAGCGGCAGAGATGATGCTGAAGGCGGGGTAGGGCGCAAATAGCCGACCACCCCAAGCGCACGAAAGGCACACCGGCACACACGCCGGTCCGCAAACACTCAGTCGGATTTCAGGGGGAAGTGGCGCGCTGGGGAGGATTCGAACCCCCGACCCCTTGATTCGTAGTCAAGTACTCTATCCAACTGAGCTACCAGCGCGTGGAGCCGTCATCTAACCGCCCCGTCCGGCCATTGCAAGGGGGGTCGCGCCGGTTTTCGCATTGGGGCAAACTGATTGCGGGCAACGCGCGTTGACCCACCGAAAGGAGGCCCCATGCCCGACGGTTTCACCATACTGCCCGATACCCCGCCCGAGGTGCTCGCCGTATCCGGCCACGGCACGATTGACGCAGCCGCCTACGAGGAGGTTCTGCGCCCCGAACTCGAGGCTCGGCTTGCCCGCCACGCGCACATTCGTCTGCTCTACGTACTCGAGGACGACTTCGAAGGTTTCACCACCGGCGCCGCCATCAGCGATGCCCGGCTTGGCCTGAGCCACCTGCACGATTTCTCCCGCATCGCTCTGGTGACGGATGCCGACTGGGTCACACACGCCGTGCGCCTTTTCGCGCCACTCATCCCGGCGCCGGTCCGCTGCTTCCCGCTCTCTCGCCGTCGCGAGGCAGAGGCCTGGGTATCGGAGCCTGATCCCTCCGCCGAGGCCGAGGCTGACCCGCCGCTCGGTGAGTCGTTTCCGGTCTGAACAAGGCGCCTGCATGGCGCGGTTAGTATCGCGTTGTGCGGGCGTGCCTTGTTGTCACGGACCGCCCGTACACAAGGCAGGCGTTTTGCGTATGCATGGGATGTGCATCAGTTGTGCATCAAATGTGTATGGCCAAAAGCCGAATCGATGGGGCCCGTTAACCCTGCCGCCAAATCAACGGATCGGCTCGAACCCGGCATCCCGCATCGTACAGTCCCGCACCACGTCCCGCCCGCAATCGCGCGGCTCCAGATCCTTGGTGAGGCAGATCCGCACCTCCTGAATCCGCCCCGCCTTGCAAGTCACCGTCAGCATGTCGGCACCGAGGTCGGGGTTGTCCTTCAGCCACGCCTCTTCGACCACTGAGGCGGGCAGGGTGATCGGGTCTTTCAACTTCCGGAACACCTCTGGCCGGGTCACGCTCCCATAGGCCTCTCGGGCGGTGGCGAAATAGGCGGCGGAGGAGAGGCCAGCGCAGCGCCCGTGCTTCTTCCACTGATACCAAGCAAGGCCGGAAGTTCCCATGATATCAGCCATCTGCGCGGTATCGCTTCTGCTTGGGTCGCGCTCGACGGTGCGGCAAAAACTCGGCCAGCCCCGCTCGTATTGCGGCCAGAGCCCATGCAGCACCCAGCCATATCCACGGCCCCGGTCGCACTGCGGCGAGCCCTTGGCCCGGCCTTCCAGCGCACACCAGTTGGGCGACCATGAAAGGCTCATCACGTAGTAGTCAAAGTCACCGGCCCGCTCGCCCTCGGCCCATGCCGGCCCGGCCAGCCCAAGCAGTATCGCCGCGATCCAAGCCCGCATTCGCCCTTCCTTTCCTGATCGGTTTTCCCTATACAGCCCCCCAAGTTCCCCGACAACGTGAACTCACCCCGCCAAAACCCGGGGTCGCCTTTCCGGCGTCGGGAAAGTCGTGCTCAAGGAGTCCCTACCGATGAACAAACCCCTTATGGCAAAGGCCACCGCCGTCTGGCTGGTGGACAACACCACGCTCAGCTTCACCCAGATCGCCGAGTTCTGCGGGCTGCACGAGCTGGAAGTTCAGGGCATCGCCGATGGCGACGTGGCGCAGGGCGTGAAGGGCTTTGACCCGATCGCCAACAACCAGCTGACCCAAGACGAGATCGACGCTGGCGAAAAAGACCCGCGCCACAAGCTGAAGCTCAAGTTCAACCAGGCCGCCGTGGGCGAAGAAAAGCGCCGCGGCCCGCGCTACACCCCGCTTTCCAAGCGGCAGGACCGCCCGGCCTCGATCCTCTGGCTGGTCAAGTTCCACCCCGAACTGACCGACGGCCAGATCGGCAAACTGGTGGGCACCACCAAGCCGACCATTCAGGCGATCCGCGAGCGGACCCACTGGAATATCCAGAATATTCAACCGATTGACCCGGTCGCCCTCGGCCTCTGCAAGCAGACCGAGCTGGACGCCGCCGTGCAGAAGGCCGCCGCCAAGAAAGCCCGCGAAGGCGAGGCGATCTCGGACGACGAGCGCCGCAAGCTGCTCTCCACCGAGCAGAGCCTGACCGCCGAGCCGGAGCCCAAGATCCCCTCGGCGATCTCGGGCCTCGAGACCTTCACCCTCACCGGAAACGACGAGGAGGAAGAGAAGAAAGAAGAGAACGTGCTCGACGCCGACAGCTTCTTTAACCTCCCCGACGACGAGAGCGGCTCCGACGACGAGCAGCCCTGATCCGGGCAAACACTCTTGAATTGAAGGCCATACAGGCCGACCATCCCGGCAGTCATTCTGCCGGGATTTTCTTTGCCATGCGCCTCTATACCTTTGTTTTCCTTGCCGCATCCCCCGCCTTTGCCGGCGATGGCACCTGCGATGAACTCTGGTTCACTCGCAATGCGATCTTCCACGAGGCCGGCTACTGCTTCAGCTCATCGCTCGGGCAGGCCATCTTCGGCAACGAAGGCTGCACGACCAAGTCGCCCGATCTGACGGCCGCCCAAAGCGCCCGACTGGACCGTGTGAAAGCCGCCGAAGAGGGCTGCGTGATCGATCCCAACCGCACCTCGCTCGACATCCCCGACCTCGCGATCCGCCGCCGCCTCACCGTGCTGCCCATCCGCTCCGAGAGCGAGTCCGGGTGCATCGGTTGGAAGGGTGGGCCACTGAGCCTGCGCACCGGCACAAGCCATTCTGCAGAAACGCTTTTTACTTTGGAGCTGGGTGATGTGGTGCTGTTCTCGCACGAGAATGAGCAGGCAGGAGGCGAAGTCTGGGATTACGTTCAGGTCTACGATAACGGCGTCCTCCGCAAGGCGGGCTGGGCGGTTGTCGACTGGGGGCCTGAGGTGTGCGAGGGGCTTGCAGGCTAGGCCTTGCCGGAGCTGGCGATCTCCTTCGGCGAAGCAGCTTTATCGGCTGCCTGCCTGGGAAAACGAAGGAGATCGCCATCCTGTGCCAGCCGTGCCTCGCTCGCGGCAGGTTGTGACCCGGCGAATCGGGAGGGAAGGCCGAGGGAAACGATATTGGCCTCCGTCCCGGCGGGCCCTTCGCCCGCCGCCTGCTCGAGCGCGCGCCGCAGGGCGGGGTTCAGCCCCACTCCATGCGGTTTGGCAGCGTGGTCCATCGTCAAGAGTTCACGAAAAAACCTGTCCATCGCTTGCGCCCTCGTTTCCGAAGTGGCGGCGGGAGCGCGGCATCCTTGCCCGATCCTTCCCACAGGCCACTCCGGAACCCTTAGATTCCATTAGCGTCTTGCTGGAGTGGCCTCTGGCGCGCTGTTGGCGTGTATCTGACAAAAATACTCAGGTAAGTCAACGGCGCAAATTCGTACTCAATCAAAAATCCGGCAAGATTCAGATCTAAAGGCTTTTTCTCGCGCGAAGCGCCGCACCGATGGTGCCGTCGTCAAGGTAGTCCAGCTCGCCGCCCACCGGCACGCCTTGGGCGAGGGAGGTGATCGTCAGCCCCATGTCTTCCAGCTGGTCGGCGATGTAATGCGCCGTGGTCTGGCCATCGACCGTGGCGTTCAGCGCTAGGATTACCTCGCTGATGCCCTCCTCGCGTACCCGCTCCGCAAGCCGCGGAATGCGCAGCTCTTCCGGCCCCACGGCATCTAGCGCGCTCAGCACGCCGCCCAGCACGTGATAGCGCCCCTTGAACACGCCAGCCCGCTCCATCGCCCAGAGATCGGCCACGTCTTCGACCACGCAAAGCTCACCCGTGGCCCGCTTTTCGCTTAGGCAGATCGAGCACACATCAGCCGTGCCCACGTTGCCGCAGCGCAGGCATTCCCGCGCGGTTTCGGCAACCCGGCGCATGGAATCGGCCAGCGGCACCAGCAACTGGCCGCGCTTCTTGATGAGCTGGAGCACCGCCCGCCGGGCCGAGCGCGGGCCGAGCCCGGGCAGCCGGGCCATCAGGGCGATCAGCCCTTCGATCTCTTCTTGGTCGCCGGCCATGCCGTTACCCGCCTGTTAACTCTTTGCTGGCAGAGTTCAGAGCGGCAGGTCCATGCCCTCGGGCAGGCCCATCTCGCGGGTGATCTTCTCCATCTCCTGCCGCGCCTTCACCTGGGCCTTGGCCTGAGCGTCCTTGATCGCGGCGAGGATGAGGTCTTCGACCACTTCCTTTTCCTCGGGGTTGAAGATCGAGGGGTCGATATCCAGACCGTTGAGCACGCCCTTGGCGGTGCAGCGGGCCTTGACCAGTCCGGCACCGCTTTCGCCTTCCACGGTCATCTCGGCCAGCTCTTCCTGCAGCTTGGCCATCTTGCCCTGCATCTCCTGCGCGGCCTTCATCATCTTGGCCATATCGCCCAGCTGGCCCAGTCCTTTAAGCATCTCGTAACCTTTCGCGTATAGAAGGGATCAGTCCTCTTCGAAGGGGTCCCATTCGTCATCCACTTCCGGAAGCGCCTCTGCGGCGGCCTCCGCCTCGATCTCTTTCACAGTGCGGATCTCGCGGATCTTCGCACCCGGAAACTCCGCCAGAACCGATTGCACCAGCGGGTGCTCGCGCACCTCCGCCTCCAGCGCCATCCGCTCGGCATCACGAACCTCGGCAATGGTCTCACCACCGCCGGACCCCACAACCGAAACGCCCCAACGTACGCCCGTCCATGTCTGCAACCGCCCGCCGAGCCTTGCGGCAAGGTCAGGCGCGGCATCTTCAGTGGGCTCAAACTCGATCCGCCCGGGCTGGTAGCGGGCGAGCCGCAGGGTGGTTTCCACCTCCACCAGCAGCTTCACGTCACGGTGGTAGCGGATCAGCTCGACCACATCCTCGAACCGCCCGTAGCGTGCCAATGCCACCTCCGGCTCCACCGCCAGCGCGGTAGCAGTGCCATGAGGTGTTCCGGCGGGTGCGGAGATGGGCGGCGCAGCGGCATGGCTGACGGCAGGGGCCTGCGCCGAGGGCGCGGCCACACCATTGCCGCCACCGCCACCCGGGCCGGGCGGCGGGGGAGGGGGCATGTCCTTTAGCTTGCGAATGAGCTCGTCAGGCGTGGGCAGTTCCGACACATGTGTTAGTCGGATAATCGCCATTTCCGCCGCCATCATCGCATTCGGCGCCTGGCTCACTTCTTCCAGCGATTTCAGCAGCATCTGCCACATCCGCGACAGCACCCGCATCGAGATGCTCTCAGCCAGCGCCCGCCCGCGATCCCGCTCGTCGGGCGAGATCGTCGGATCGTCACCCGCATCTGGAGTGATCTGGGTGACAGAGACCCAATGGGTCACCTCCGCCAAGTCGCGCAGCACAGCCATCGGGTCAGCGCCCTCGGCATACTGCTGCGCCAGCTCGCCCAGCGCCCCGCTGGCATCGCCGCGCAGCACCATTTCGAAAAGGTCCAGCACCCGGCCCCGGTCGGCAAGGCCGAGCATGGCGCGAACGGTTTCGGCCGAAGCCTCCTCACCGCCTTGCCCAAGCGCTTGATCGAGCAGCGAGGTCGCATCCCGCGCCGAGCCCTCCGAGGCCCGTGCCAGCAGGGCCAGCGCGTCATCGGTGATCTTGCCGCCCTCGGCGTCGGAGATCCGGCGCATCAGGGCGATCATGTCTTCCGGCTCGATCCGGCGCAGATCGAACCGCTGGCAACGGCTCAGAACCGTCACCGGCACCTTGCGGATCTCGGTCGTCGCGAAGATGAACTTGGCGTGGGCGGGCGGCTCCTCCAACGTCTTCAGCAGCGCGTTGAACGCGCTCTTCGACAGCATGTGAACCTCGTCAATGATGTAGACTTTGTAGCGCGCATTGGCCGGCGCATAGTGAACAGTATCAAGCACTTCGGCGCGAATGTCGTCGATCCCGGTGTTCGAGGCCGCGTCCATCTCGATCACGTCCACGTGCCGCCCCTCGGCGATGGCCACGCAGGCATCACACGTCCCGCAGGGGTCGGTGGTTGGCCCCTGCTCGCAGTTCAGCCCCTTGGCGATGATCCGGGCGGTCGTCGTCTTACCCGTCCCACGGATGCCGGTCATGATGAAGGCCTGTGCGATCCGGTCGGCCTCGAAGGCGTTGCGCAGCGTACGCACCATCGCCTCCTGCCCGACAAGGTCGGCAAAGGTTTGCGGGCGGTACTTGCGCGCCAGAACCTGATAGCCGGATTTCGGAGTTTCGCTCATGTCGCCTCGTTGCGGTGGACCGGGCTCAATCTAGGGGCTGGCCCCGGCAAGGTCCATGCCTCAGAGCGACCAGAGCACGAAACCGACTGCGAGCGTCGCCACGGCAAAGATGGCGGCGATGGTGGCAAAATGTGTATGGGTCAGCGGCTCGGCGGCATGGTCCTCCAGCCGCGCGTGAGTGCGCCGTGCATTGCGCTGGGCAAAGAAAAAGATCACCAGCGCCGCGAGGATGAACAGGCTGGCCACCGCCTTGGCGGCCCAAGTCGGGTCAAAATCGCCGAAAACCGCCTTGAGCCCGATCGCCACCGCAACTGAGCCGAGGCCGGTCCGCATCCATCCGGCAAAGGTGCGTTCGTTGGCCTGCAGCGTGCGATCTTCCGCCCAGTCGGTGCGGTTCTCGGCCCATTCGGTCTTCGTATCGGGGTTTTCCGGGCATCCATCCTGCATGGAGGCAATCTAGCGCGGCACCCGGGTCTTGCCTATGTCCCGCGACACCCGCTAGCCTGACCGTGCCGCGCAGGGCGGCATCCCCGGTCCGCGGAAAGCTGGAAAGCCCCCTGAAGCGACAAGACCGATACCGGTTTTTCTTGTGGCCCAGCCCGTGCGGACCATCGGGCCCTGAACAAGGGAAACCTGAATCATGACCTCTGATATCGATCGCTATCGCCGTGCCGCCAAACGGCTGAAGAAGGCCCATGCCGCTGGCGAGGCCGAAGCGCTGGCCCGTGCCGCTGCGGTGCTTCCGCCCGACCGGTTGGCCACGCTACGCCACGTAGATGCGCTCCACGTCATCGCCCGCGAGGAGGGCGCCGAAAGCTGGCCGAGGCTGAAGCTGCGGATCGAGCTCCACGCGGCCACGCCCGAGCAGCGGTTGAGGCGGCTACGCGAGGCGCTGGAGAACGGCTTTCACTGGGCGGTGCGTGAGGTGCTTGTCGCTGCGCCGGATCTGGCGCGGGCCGATCCGGGCGTGGCCGCAGCGCTCTACGATCTGCCCTATTGGCAGGCGGCTTTGGCGGCAGACCCGGAGGCGGCCACCCGCGAGGTCGAAGGCGCGCCGCCGCTCTGCCACCTCGCGTTCTCGCGCTGGGTGCATGGCGACGGCACGGGGGAGAATATGCGCGCCCTCGCCGACCTGCTGTTGGCACATGGGGCCGATGTGAATGCCGGAAAGCCCGAGCCCGGTGGCTCCGGCCACATGCTGTCACCGCTCTACGGGGCTATCGGCCACGGCAACAACATGGCGCTGGGCCGCTGGCTTCTGGACCACGGGGCCGACCCGAATGACGGCGAGTCGCTCTATCACGCAACCGAGCTGGGCCACACCGAAGGCCTGGCGATGCTGCTGGAGGCCGGGGCGACGAACGAAGGCACCAACGCGCTGCTGCGGGCGCTGGATTTCGAGGATATCGAGCCGGTGCGGATGCTCCTCGACGCCGGGGCGGACCCTAACGAAGGTGTTGCCGCACACCCATCCGGCGAGCCGCCGATGAAGGCCTCTGCCTTGCATCAGGCGGCGCGGCGGATGCGCTCCGGCGCGGTGGCGCGGCTGCTGATAGAAGCCGGTGCATCGCTCACCGCACCGTGGGACGGGCGCAGCCCCTATGCGACGGCACGGGTTTTCGGCAATGCCGAGGTGGCGCAGGTCATCGCCGAGGCGGGCGGCGAGACGGCGCTGAGCGGGCCGGATGCGATCATCGCAGAAGCCGCCGAGGGCCGCGTGCCCACCGGGCGGCTGGTGCCCGAAGAGCTTTCACCCGAGACGCGTACCTTGCTGCGCGGCATCATCCACCTGCCCGGCGCCCTGCCACGGGTGAAGGCGCTCGTGGCCGCCGGGATGGAATGGGACCGCTCCGATGACATGGGCGTTCCGCCGGTGCAGATCGCAGGGTGGGAGGGGCTATCCGAGATCATGGCCTTCCTGCTCTCCCTCGGCCCGGACCTTGAGCACAAAAACCAATATGGCGGTGACCTGCTCGGCACCACGCTTCACGGTGCCGCCAATGCGCCCGACCGCGCCGTGCGCGACCATTTGGGCTGCGTTCGGCTGGCGCTGGAGGCGGGCCTGCCGCTTTATCGTGGGTATTTGCTTTTCACTGGCAGCGAGGAGATTGCGGGTATTCTGGCAGATTATGCCGAGGCGCACCCGGAGAGGGTGGTGGACAATCTTTAGATCGGGGCTGGCGGATGCGTTGCGGCACTCTCGGCATATCGCTGCGCGATACGCCTGCCGCGGTTCGCATATGCGTTTCTCGCATATACTCAGGTGAGAGGCTGGACAACGACCCAAGCGGGGCTCGTTACGGCTGCTTCCTTCCGGACCTGACCGGGTTGGCGAGGCGCTCGCCCGCGCCAACCTCTCAAGGCGCTATGTAGGGCGGCAAAGCGGGATTCGCAAGATCAGCCGTTTTGAACTGGGATCTCGCCGTTGCAGAAGAACCGGGTGAAGGCCCCGTAGCAGCGAATGCTCTCGCCAAAGCCCGAAACGTCGATCGCCGCATACAGCGTGCGGTCGTCGTAGCTCACATCCAATCCGGCGCGGACGATCTCGTAGCAGGCGTCGTGGTCGGCCTTGCACATCATCGTCAGGGCAAAGGCGCCGCCGTTCTCCTGGTCGCTCGGGTTTGTGCTGGCAAGCCGTTGCAGAAAAAGCGCCTTCAATTCGGCCTCAACGGCGGCCTGGCTCGGCTTTGTGAAGGCTGCGACAAGGGCCGCGATGGCCAGAAGAGCGATGAGCCAGACGATCTTGCGCATATGGGGTCTCCCGTTACCTGCGACCTCTCCCTAGCGCGTGTCGCGGGTGGGGGCCAGAGGATCGAAAGGTGCAGTCAAAAGCGCACGCGCAGTCTGGCGAACCCGTCCGACGATTGGCCCTCTGGAGATATCGTGAGAGCGCAGGTCTCACGAAGCGCCTCCAGATAGCTGGCGACGCCGGGGCCGGTCTCAAACAGGGCTTCGCAACTCTCAATCCCCTCGAAACGCCAGCCGCGCGGCACCGGTCCCTGCAGCCGGCCTTCGGACTCAAGAAACCGAACCAGCACTTCCCGGCTGCTGACCGGCTCCGAAAGCAACACCTCCGCCCCCGCGAGCGGAGCGTGCAATCCAGCGCCGCCCAGACGGTAGCTGTTCGTCGCGACAACGAACCGCTGGTCATCGGTCACTGGTTCTCCGTTGTGCGTGAGGTCTCTGACCCGGCCGCCGTGTTGCGCGAGAGCAGGGCGGGAGAGGTCGAGCGCCCACTCAAGGCCTGAGATCACATCGAAATCATAGGCGGGGAAGTCCGGGTCCAGCAGAGCCTGGTCTGGCGTGTCGCGCGTGAGCATATTGAACGCCGCCGCAGACCGCTCGAGCCAGCAACGCAGTTCAGCGCCGGTGATCCGGATGGCTCGGATGGCGTTTGGAAAAGGGTAGATCGCCGAGAGATCGCGATGGCTGAGCGGGCCGGGCGGGATGTCGATGTAGTTCTCGGCGCCCGATGGCCCGCCAGCCTTGAAAGGGGCCGCTGCCGAAAGCACCGGCTCGGACATATCGCCCAGCGCCTGCCTTACGTACCATGCCTGCGCGGAATTGATCGCATGAGTGACCGGGCAAAGTCCCAGAAAGCTGGTGTAGCTCTGTAACGCGATCGCGGTCTCGCCTACGGGAAGGCGGATGCTCTCCAGCGTCGCAGCGTGATCGGCGGCCACGGCAGAAACCAGAGGCGCGTGGTCTGCCACCAGAGCCTCAGGCCCCGATGCCCCGCGCCGTGCGATCGGGCGCAGCTCCGCCCGGCTTTCAGCTACTTTCCAACCCGCTGAGCCGCGCCTCAGCGTGAAGTCAATTACTCCGAGATGGCTGCCGCCGATGCCTGGCATCACAGCCGGCTTGCCGCAGACCCTCCCCGTTTCGGCCTCGACCCCCTCTAGCCCGGCATAATCCGGGCCGGGCAGAAGGCGGTGCATATGGCCCGCGATCAGTGCGTCAACGCCGTCAATCCGGGCGAGCGGTAGCAGGGCATCCTCCATGCCAGCCTCCTCTGGCTGCGAGCTTGGGCCGCAATGCGCGAGCATCACCACAACCTCCGCACCCGCCGCGCGCAGGGCAGGCACGTGGTGACTGGCGGTCTCGATCATGCAGCGTGTCTGTAGCCTGCCCTCGAGCTGCGCACCCGCCCAAAGCGTGGTTTGCGGGGGCAACACGCTCAAAACGCCGATGCGCAGGTCACGTGTCTTGCCAACGGCGTCAGTCAGCTTTCGCTCCAGCATGACCCAAGGGCGAACAAGCGGAATGTCCTGAGAAACCTGCGCCCCGCGCTGCCGCAGGGCGTTTGCCGAAATCACCGGAAACCTTGCATCCGCCAGCGCCTGTTCCAGCACCTCCAGCCCGTAGTCGAACTCGTGATTGCCCAGCCCTACAGCGTCGTACCCTAGCACGTTCATCGCCGTGATCATCGGGTGCGGCGCCCCTGTGGGCCGTTCGGTGGCCGCAAAGTCGCCCAGTGGTGTTCCTTGGAGAAAATCCCCATTGTCGAAGAGCACAGACCCCGGCACCTCAGTCCGCGCGGTCTCGATCAAGCTGGCAACCCGGGCCAGTCCGACACCGCTGTTCGGGGCATCTGCGTGGTAGTCGTAAGCCAGCAGATGCATGTGTAGATCGGATGTCGCCAGAAACCTCAGCTTCACTTCGTTGTGCTGCAGGGGTCGGTCATGGTGGGGTTCGGGCATAGACGGTCGGGCGGAAGCTGTGGCGCTCAGGTGTTTGGTTTTGGCCCGATGCAGGGCAGATACAACAATGCGCCACCTGCCGCACCTCCGGCGTGAATGTCAAACACATACGCAACCTCTCGTTGCGTGGGTTTGCGCCCCGGTGACGCGCATGCCAGAACATCGGTCAGTGAGAGGCAGGTTAGGGAGGGCGCGCTGATGCGCCACGCGGAACAGGTCACATTCGGTGGTGGCGGGCTCGACCGGCGCGCCGATCTGCGCAGCGATGCCGCCGCGCTCGATGCTCTGGCAGCAAGCGAAACCGCCCGGCACCTGCCGCTCTGGCGCGGCAAGCCGCTGATGCAGGGGGAGGAAGAGGCCCCTGTGCTGGCCCCGCAGCCTGCCGGGGCCGAAGTGTTGGCCCATTCCGCGCTCCGGGTCTTTCTGGGTGAGGCGCCCGACGGGACCGCATGGTTTGCCCGCGATATCTCCGGCTGGGAGCCAAACGAAATCCTCGAAGCGCCCGACAGTTTCCTCGACCGGTCCGAGCAGATCTACCCGGGGCTGGAGGGCGCGCGCTTTGTCGAGCTCCGCGCAACCATGGCCCGGATCACCCCGCTTGATGCCGAAATTGCAGCCACGGCACGGGCAATCACCGGTTGGCACGGCACGCACGGATTCTGCGCCAAATGCGGTGCCGCGAGCGAGGTTGCCTGTGGCGGGTGGGAGCGGCGCTGCCCATCCTGCGGGGCGCATCACTTTCCGCGCACCGACCCGGTGGTGATCATGCTCATCACCCACGGCAACTCCGTCCTGATGGGCCGCTCGCCGGGCTGGCCAGAGGGCATGTATTCGCTGCTCGCCGGGTTTATGGAGCCGGGCGAAACCATCGAGGCCGCCGTGCGCCGCGAAGTGGCCGAGGAGGCGGGCGTGCGCGTTGGCCCCGTGCATTATCTGTCGTCTCAGCCCTGGCCCTTTCCGGCTTCACTGATGATCGGCTGCCACGGCGAGGCGCTGGGCACCGAGATCACGCTGGACCGCAACGAGCTGGAAGATGCCTGCTGGGTCAGCCGCGAGGATATGCTCGAAACCTTCGCAGGCCGGAACCCGGCTATGAAACCCGCCCGACGCGGCGCAATCGCGCAGTTCCTGCTCGCCAACTGGCTTGCGGATACGCTGGATTGACGCGTAAAACCGAAGGCGGGGTGAGGATAGAAGAAGGGCAGCGGCTGGATGAACTTCACCGGCAAGGAAGATATTGAAAAGCCGATCGAAGAGGTCTTCGCAGCGGTCACCGACCACGAGGCCTTCGAAAAGCAGGTGCTGCGGCGCGGACACGAGATCACCCGGACGGATGCACTCGATGCATCCGGGGTCGGCATGAGCTGGAAGATGCGGTTCCCCATCCGTGGCCAGATGCGCGATCTCAATGCCACCGTCTCCGCCTATGACAAGCCCGAGCATGTCGCACTCGATCTCAATATCGGCGGCCTCGATGCGGTGGTGAAGATCGACCTGATCGAACTGTCGAAAATGCGCACGCGGATGAGCCTCGATATCGAGCTGATGCCACGCACCATCACCTCCCGCGTGCTGGTGCAATCGCTCCGCCTGCGCCGCTCCAGCCTGACCCAGGGCCTGCGCCGCCGAATGGCCGAATTCGCGCTTCAGGTCGAAGCTCGCCCGGCCCCCGCAGCCTAAGCGCTTTTTATCAGACGATAGCCCACCGCCTCTGCCACGTGGGCCTTGGTCACGCCTTCACTTCCGTCGAGGTCGGCGATTGTCCGGGCCACGCGCATGACCCGGTGATACCCGCGCGCCGAAAGGCCAAAGCGCTGGGCGACCTTTTGCAGAAGCTCCATGCCTGCATCGTCCGGCCGGGCCACCTCATCCAGCAACTCGCCTTCAATGTCCGCATTGGTCGTGGCCTCGACGCCGAGCGCCTCGAACCGCGTGCGCTGCACGCCCCGCGCCTGTGCCACCCGCGCTGCCACCTCTGCCGAGCCTTCCTCGGCGGGAGGCAGATCGAGGTCGGTATAGGCAACCGGCGGCACCTCCAGACGAATGTCGAACCGGTCGAGTAGCGGCCCGGAGATGCGGCCTAGATAATCCTCCCCGCAATTTGGTGCGCGCGAACAGGCGCGGCCCGGATCGGTCAGGTGGCCGCATTTGCAGGGGTTTGCGGCGGCCACCAGCATGAACTTGCAGGGGTAGGCGACATGGGCATTGGCCCGGCTCACCATGATCTCGCCGGTCTCGATGGGCTGGCGCAGGGTTTCCAGAACGGTTCGGGGAAATTCCGGAAATTCATCCATGAACAGCACGCCGTTATGCGCCAGCGAAACCTCCCCCGGCCTCGCCTGCCGCCCACCGCCCACCACGGCGGCCATCGAGGCGGTGTGATGGGGTGCACGATACGGCGCTTCACGGCTGATGCCGCCCTCCTTCAGCAGGCCGGCAAGCGAATGCACGGTCGATGTTGCCAAGGCCTCGCGCGGGGTGAGTGGCGGCAGGATGCCTGGCAGGCGAGCGGCGAGCATGGATTTGCCCGAGCCGGGTGGACCGACCATGAGCAGGTGGTGCCGCCCCGCTGCCGCCACCTCAAGCGCCCGCTTGGCCCGTTCTTGGCCTTTCACGTCGCGCAAGTCTTTGCCGCCGACATGGCCCTGCACCTCGCCGGGGGTTGAGGGCTCTATCGGTGCCTCCCCGGTATAATGCCGGATCACCGCGCCGAGGCTGGCGGCGGCAATCACCTCGGCCGCACCGACCCACGCGGCCTCCGCCCCGCAGGCGCGTGGGCAAAGCAGCCGCCTCTCCTGCTCAGCGGCAGCCATCGCGGCGGGCAGGGCACCGTTGACCGCAACCAACTTACCATCGAGTGAGAGCTCCCCCAGCGCGACCACCTGTGACACCTCCTCGCGCGGCAGGATCTCGATGGCGGCCAACAGGGCCAAGGCGATGGGGAGGTCGAAGTGCGAGCCTTCCTTAGGCAGGTCGGCGGGGGAGAGATTGACTGTGATCTTTTTCGACGGCAGCGCAATCGCCATCGCGCCGAGCGCCGCCCGCACCCGCTCGCGCGCCTCGCTCACCGCCTTGTCGGGCAGGCCGACGATGGCGAAATTCGGCATGCCGGGTGACACAGCGCATTGCACCTCCACAGGCCGCGCCTCGATGCCATCAAAGGCGACCGTATAGGCCGCCGCCAACATCCCTCCGCTCCCGTCCAACATCTGCCAAAACCCCGGCTGTGAAACCGTGGTTAACGCTAGACCGGGATGGTTAGGGAAACGTTAACGCCCCTCGTAGAGCGCCGCGAATGCAGGCCATGCGAGCGGGTCGGGCACGGTCTTGTCGCGGCAGAAGGCATTGCAAAAGCCCCAGACCTTGCCGCCCGCTTCCATGAAATGGGTCACCGGTTTGCCGGAGTAGGGGCATGCCTCGTTCACCGAGGGCCCTTCCTCCACCGCCCGGGCCTCCAGCGGCGTGGGGCCGGGCCAGTCGCGCGTGGGCAGGTCCTTCGCATACCAAGGCAAGTCTTCTCCCCGCGCAAACCCCATGCCGCGCCAACGCCGGAAGGCCGGGTCCGCCAAATGGGCGGCCACATAGTCGGTCGCTGCCTCCGAGATGGGCAGCCCATAGGTTGCGATCCTCGCCGCAACCGGCGCGAAGAAGGCGTCTGCCGCCGAATAGGTGCCGCAAAGCCACGGGCCGTCACCGCCCACCGTGCGCTTGGCGTGGTCCCAAATCACCTCCAGCCGCGCCAGATCGGCCATCACCCCATCTGACGGCTCGAACCCTTCGTAGGCCACCCGCAGTGCCATCGGGCAGGCTTCACGCAGCGCGCCGAAGCCCGCGTGCATCTCGCTCGCCAGCGCTCGTGCGGTGGCGCGGGCGCGGCTGTCATCCGGCCAGATCCCTGCCGCGGGGAACCGCGTGGCCAGTTCCTCGGCAATCGCAAGGCTCTCGCCCAGAATGGCGCCATCCTCGAACAGAACCGCCGGCACCGTCTTGGCGGGGGCGATCTCGGCCAGTTGATCGGCCACGTCACGATTAGCAAAATCGACCCAGACGGTGCGCCGCTCCAGCCCGAATCTCTCGAACAGGAGCCAGCCCCGAAGGGACCACGAAGAGTAGGCGGGATCGCCGATGTAGAGTGTACTGGTCATACCTGTGACGCTACGCACAGACATGGGCGCTCGACCAACGCATAATTGCGCAGAAGTCCATCAATATTTGTGATGGAAACCCTTCTATGCATTTTTCACACTTTCTTTTGAACCGATCGGTCCTAATCTTCGTTTAGCATAAGACAAGGCCTGCCGGTGCTCGGCATGTCTTGCCCGCGAGAAGGAGCTCCCCCATGCCTTTGGACGGCGATATCGATACCTCCATGTCCCGCCACGCGCGGCAAGCCGAACTGCTTGACGCCGAAACCGAACAGCAACTGGCCCGCGCCTGGCGCGATGACCGGGATGAGCAGGCACTGCACCGCCTGATCTCGGCCTATATGCGCCTCGCGATCTCAATGGCGGCCAAATACAAGCGCTACGGCGCACCGATGAACGACCTCATTCAAGAGGCATCACTTGGTCTGATGAAGGCCGCCGACAAGTTCGACCCCGAGCGCGGCGTGCGGTTTTCGACCTACGCCATGTGGTGGATCAAGGCCTCCGTGCAGGAGTTCGTGATGCGCAACTGGTCGATGGTCCGTACCGGCTCGACCTCTTCGCAGAAGTCGCTCTTCTTCAACATGCGCCGCGTGCAGGCGCAGCTGGAGCGCGAGGCGGCGGCGGCGGGTGAAACGCTCGACAGCCAGCAGCTGCGCCAGAAGATCGCCACCGAGGTCGGCGTGCCGCTGGCCGATGTGGAGATGATGGAAGGCCGGCTCTCGGGCTCCGACTTTTCGCTCAACGTCACCCAATCCGCCGAAGACGATGGCCGCCAGTGGATCGACGCGCTGGAAGATGAAGGCCCGCAGGCCGCCGAACAGGTGGAGGTTGAGCACGACAAGGCCCAGCTCCGCGACTGGCTCGCCGAGGCGATGGGTGCGCTGAACGAGCGTGAGCAGTTCATCATCCGTGAGCGCCGCCTTGCCCGCGAAAAGCGCACATTGGAGAGTCTTGGCGAAGAGTTGGGCCTGTCCAAGGAGCGCGTGCGCCAGCTTGAGGCGGCGGCCTTCCAGAAGATGCGCCGCTCGCTCGAGCAGCAATCCGATGAAGTGCTGGCGCTGATCTCCTGAGGTGGAAACGCCCTTTGCAGGAATAGATGGGGCCGCGGTGATCCGCGGCCCTTCGTTTTCGCTCTGGCGCGCACCCGTCCGCCCCGCATTTCGCGGCCTCGTTCGCCGCATCACGCTCTACCGCTCCGAGGGCGCTCTGCCCGGGCTCATGGTTGAGCCCGCCGCCCTCGTCGTGCCACTGATCTTCGTTTTCGACGGCAGGTTCGAGGTGGGCATGGGTCGCGATCCGGCTCCATCGGACGGTATCGCCAGTTTCATGGCGGGCCTTTCGCTCACCCCCGCCCGCATTGCTTCACCTGAGGCGGTCCAAGTCTTGCAAATCGACCTGACGCCGCTGGGGGCCATGCGCCTCCTTGGCCCCGCGCTGGGCGAGGCGTCAGACGGCGTGCACGCGTTGCCCGACTACGGCGACCGTGACATCGCGGAGCTTCACACCCGCATGGGCGAGGCCGATTGCTGGGCCACCCGGCTCGCTCTGGCCGAGAGCTTCCTCGCACACCGCCTCGCCGCAACTTCCCTCCCGCCCACGCTCACCCGCGCCTGGCGGATCATCGAGGGCACCGAGGGTCGCGCCCCCATTGCCCGCATCGCAGATCACCTCGGTATGACCCGGCGCACGTTGGCCCGCCAATTTCAGCCCTTTGGCCTTTCGCCCAAGGCAGCCGCCCGTGTTGCCCGCTTCACCGCCGCCTCCGCCCGCGCTGGCACCGCGAGTTGGGCCGAGATCGCCGCCGATGCGGGTTATGCTGACCAAGCTCACCTAACCCGTGAATTCCGCGCCCTGTCCGGCATGACCCCGCGACAGTTCGCCTGAGTCCCATTCCTTCAAGACCCGGCCCGCGCCCCATGGCAGGCTCTCCAAAAAGGAGACACACCATGGAAGCCCCCCGCATCTACCCCACGTTCCGCTTCACCAATGCTGACGCTATGCACCGATGGTTCACTGAAACTCTCGGCTTCACCGAACTGATGCGCACGCCTGAGACTGGCACCATCGAACACGCCGAACTCGCCTTCGGCTCCTCCATCATCATGATCGGCCAAGCCCGCGATGATGCCTTTGCCGCCAAATCGCCGCCTCCCGGCGGCTCCGTCACCTATATCGCCGTCGACGACCCCGACGCGCTCCATGCGACGGTCGTGACCTCCGGCACCGAGATCGTCGAGACGCCCACCGACCGCGACTATCCCTCCCGCGAATTCATCGCCCGCGACCCGGATGGCAATCTCTGGTGCTTCGGCACTTGGTATCCCAAAGCCCCTTGATTCCATTTTCTTGCTTCAAATATCTCCGGGGAGCGCGAGGGGCTGGCCCCTCGCTCCCATGCTTGCCGCCCGCACCACCGCGCCCTACAACAGAGCCTAGCGGAGGGCCAAACCCATGCTGGCAGGCAAGAAAATCTTACTCGTCATCGCGGGCGGTATCGCGGCCTTCAAGTCGCTCGACCTGATCCGCCGCCTGCGTGAGCAGGGCGCCCATGTGACCCCGGTCCTGACGCAGGCTGCCGAGGAGTTCGTCACGCCGCTCTCCGTTTCTGCGCTGGCCGCCGAGAAGGTCTATCGCGAGCTCTTCGATCTGACCGACGAGCGCGAGATGGGCCACATCGAGCTTTCCCGCGCCGCCGACTTCGTGGTCGTCGCCCCGGCCACCGCCGATCTTCTGGCCAAAATGGCAAACGGCCACGCGAATGACCTCGCCTCCACCCTGCTGATGGCCACCGACAAGCCTGTTCTCTGCGCCCCTGCGATGAATGTCCGGATGTGGCTTCACCCCGCAAACCAGCGCAACGTGGCCACGCTGCGGGCCGATGGCGTGCGCTTCACCGGCCCCGCCGAGGGCGAGATGGCCTGCGGAGAATACGGGCCAGGCCGGATGGCGGAAGTACCCGAGATCGTAGCCGCCGTGGGCGAGGCGCTGGCCGACGGGCCGCTGAAGGGCAAGCACATCGTCATTACCTCAGGGCCGACCCACGAGCCGATCGACCCTGTGCGCTACATCGCCAACCGCTCGTCGGGCGCGCAGGGCACCGCCCTCGCCCGCTCGCTGATGGGCCTCGGCGCCTCCGTCACCTTCGTCACCGGCCCGGCCTCTGTGCCACCGCCGCAGGGGGCGAATGTGGTGAAGGTCGAGACCGCCGCCCAGATGCACAAAGCGGTGTTGGGCGCGCTTCCCGCCGATGCCGCCGTTTTCGCCGCCGCGGTCGCGGATTGGCGCGTGGTCGATGCTTCGACCAAAAAGATCAAGAAGGACGGCTCCGGTAAGATCGCGCCGCTGGAGTTCGCCGAGAACCCAGACATTCTCGCCGAAGTCTCCAAGGCCCCCAACCGCCCCGGCCTTGTCATCGGCTTTGCTGCCGAGACGAACGATTTGATTGCACACGCCGAAGCCAAGCTGAAGCGCAAGGGTTGCGACTGGATCATCGCCAACGATGTCTCTCCCGAGACCGGGATCATGGGCGGCACGGAGAACGCGGTGACGATCCTCACCGCCGAGGGGGCGGATGCCCTGCCGCGCATGTCCAAGGATCAAGTCGCCCAACAGCTCGCCGCCCGTATCGCCGAGGCTCTCGCATGACGCCCGATATCCGCTGCATCCGCGATGAGGGGGCCGATCCTTCCCTCCCTCTTCCGAGCTACGAGACCCCCGGTGCCGCCGGGGCCGACGTGCGTGCGAACCTCCCCGAAGATCTGCGCGCCGAAGGCATCGTACTTACCCCCGGCAGCCGCGCCATCGTGCCCTCCGGCCTGCGGGTCGAGATCCCGGCGGGCTTTGAGATTCAGGTGCGCCCCCGTTCCGGCCTCGCCGCAAAACACGGCGTGACCCTCGTGAACACCCCCGGCACCATCGACAGCGATTATCGCGGCCCGCTCGGCATCCTGATGATCAACCTCGGGCATGAGCCCTTCACCATCACCCACGGCGACCGCATCGCCCAGCTTGTCGTAGCCCCGGTGATGCAGGCGGCCTTCTCCGCTGCGGAGACCCTGACAGACACTGACCGTGGCGCTGGCGGCTTCGGCTCCACGGGCCGCGGCTGATGCTCCTCGTCTTCGCGCTCATGGCGCTGGCCTGGTGGAGCGGCGAATGGCTGGGCTGGCGTACCGTTGAGCGGCAGGCCGCCGTGATCGGCGTCATTGCCCTCGCGCTCGCCCTCAACCTCATCCTGCCCTTCGGCCACCCAATCCGCGAGATCACCGGGCGCCACCCGCAGCTTTGGCTGATTGTTTTCGTCCTCGGTGCCATCGGCGTGCTTTACGGCTCCGGGGTGGGCTGGCTGCGCTCCATCGCCATGGCGCGGGAGGCCGAGGCCGCCACGCCCGAAGTGGCAGTTGCAGACCCTGCGCCCTCTGCCACGCCCCAAGACCCGTCAAAACTCGCACCCGATGAACTTACCCGCTACGCTCGCCACATCGTGCTGCGCGAGATCGGCGGCCCGGGCCAGAAGAAGCTGAAGTCCGCCCGCGTGCTGTTGATCGGGGCAGGGGGGCTTGGCTCGCCCGCGCTGCTCTACCTCGCGGCCGCCGGAGTCGGCCATATTACCGTGCTCGACGATGACGAGGTCGACGCCTCCAACCTCCAGCGCCAAGTGATCCACCGCACCGAGGGGCAGGGCCGGAACAAGGCGCAAAGCGCGGCAGAGGCCATGCTGGCGCTCAATCCCCACATCCACGTCACGCCGCTTGCCCTTCGGCTGACGGATGCGAACGGCCCTGAACTGGTTGCGGGGGCCGATATGATCCTCGACGGCACCGACAACTTCGCCACGCGCTACCTCGCCAACGATCTCGCCGTGGCCGCCGGTATCCCCCTCATCTCGGGCGCCCTCTCTCAATGGGAGGGCCAGCTCTCGATCTTCGATCCTTCCCACGGCGCCCCCTGCTACCGCTGCATCTTCCCCGAAGAGCCCGCCCCCGGCCTCGCACCTTCCTGCGCAGAGGCCGGCGTGATGGGGCCGCTACCGGGTGTGGTGGGGGCAATGATGGCGGCGGAGGCGGTGAAGCTCATCACCGGTGCAGGCAGCCCGCTGCGCGGCGAGATGCTGATCTACGATGCGCTCTGGTCGGAGACACGCAAGATACGCCTCAAGCGCCGCGAGGGCTGTCCAACCTGCGGCGGAGTCACCTAGCAGGGCGGATGAGCGCACCCCCCTTCGCAATCTCTCCGGCGGCCCCTATCTTCCCTTCCAAAGGAGACCGCGATCCATGAACAACCCGCTTCTCACCCCTTCCGAGCAGCCATTCGACCTGCCCGATTTCGCCGCCATCACCGATGAGCACTTCACCCCCGCGCTCGATGCCGCCGAGGCAGAGACCCGCGCCGCCATTGACGAAATCACCGCCAACCCCGATGCCCCCACGTTCGAGAACACCATCGAGCCGCTGGAGCTTTCGGACGAGCCGCTGAACGATGTGCTCGGCCCCTTCTTCCTGCTCGCTGCCGTCTCCTCGACGCCCGCGCGCGAAAAGCTGCAACGCGCCTTCTCGCCCCGCCTCTCGGCCCTCTCCAGCGATATCGCCCTCGATGAGGCCCTCTTCGAGCGGGTCGACACGCTCTGGCAACAACGCGATGATCTGGACCTCACCGATGAGCAGGACCGCGTGCTCTACCTCCACCACCGTTATTTCCGCCGCGCCGGAGCAGGCCTCGACGCCTCAGGCCGCGCCCGCCTGCGCGAGATCAATGCTGCCCTCTCCGAGAAATCTACCGCCTTCGGCCTCAACCTGCTGGCCGATGAGCGCGACTGGTCGATGCAGGTCGATGATCTCACTGGCTTGCCGTCTTTCCTTGTCGATGCAATGAAATCCGCAGCCGAGGCGGCTGGCAGCGACAAGCCCATCGTCACTCTTTCGCGGTCTCTGGTAGTCCCCTTCCTCCAGTTCTGCCCCGACAGGGAGGCGCGCAAGAAGGCCTACGAAGCCTGGACCTCGCGCGGCGCCAATGGCGGCGACACCGACAACCGGGCGCTCGCCGCCGAAATGCTCTCGCTCCGCGCCGAGCGAGCCAAGCTGCTTGGCTACGAAAGTTTTGCCGACTACCGGCTCGAGACCGAAATGGCGAAGACGCCCGACAACGTGCGCAAATTGCTGCAAGCCGTCTGGTCCCCCGCCCGCGCCAAGGCCGAGGCCGATGCCAAGGTGCTGGAGCGTCGCCTTCACGCCGACGGCTTCGATGGCCCGCTCGAGCCGTGGGATTGGCACTACTATTCCGAGGCTCGCCGCAAGGAAGAGCACGCGCTGGATGAGGCCGAGCTGAAGAGCTATTTCCAGCTCGACCGCATGATCGAGGCCGTCTTCGCCTGTGCCAACCGGCTCTTCGGGCTGGAGTTCACCCCGCTCGACGTGGCCCTTCATCACCCCGATGCTCGCGCATGGGAGGTCACCCGCAACGGCCAGCACATTGCCGTGTTCATCGGCGATTACTTCGCCCGCCCCGGCAAGCGCTCTGGTGCATGGTGCTCCGCCCTGCGCTCGCAGAAGAAACTCGGCGGCGAGACCGCACCCCATGTGATGAACGTCTGCAATTTCGCCAAGCCGCCCGCAGGCCAGCCCGCGCTGCTGAGTTATGACGATTCCCGCACGCTCTTCCACGAGTTCGGCCATGCGCTGCACCAGATGCTCTCTGACGTCACCTATGGCTCGATCTCCGGTACCTCGGTGAGCCGGGACTTCGTCGAACTGCCCTCCCAGCTTTACGAGCACTGGATGGAGGTGCCCGAGGTACTTCAGGAGTTCGCCACCCACGCCGAGACCGGCAAGGCGATGCCTGAGGAGCTTCTGGAGCGGGTGCTGAACGCGGCAACCTACGACATGGGCTTTTCGACCTGCGAGTTCATCGGCTCCGCGCTGGTGGATCTCGAGTTCCACGCAGGCCCGCCGCCCGCCGACCCGATGCAAAAGCAGGCCGAGGTGCTCGAATCCATCGGCATGCCCCGCGCTATCCGCATGCGCCACGCCACACCGCACTTCGCGCACATTTTCTCCGGCGGCTATGCCTCAGCCTACTACAGCTACATGTGGTCCGAGGTGATGGATGCCGATGCCTTCGCCGCCTTCGAAGAGGCGGGCGGGCCGTTTGACCCGGAGTTGGCCAAGAGCCTCGAGGCCAACATTCTCTCGACCGGTGGCAGCGAAGAGCCGGAGGCGCTCTATACCGCGTTCCGGGGCCGTCTGCCCGGTGTCGACGCGCTGTTGAAAGGCCGTGGGCTGGACGACGTCGCCTGACAATCCACCATTTTATCCACAGGCGCGGCCTGGTTTCCTCGGGTCGCGCCTTTTTACTTTACCCTTACGGCAGGGCATTTGCTCAACCTGCGGGCGCAATAAAATAACTGCAAACTGCGCATTTTCAGGCTTGAGCCCGCCAAAACTCCGGGCCGACTCGGGCTAAACAGCGCTCCGCTGCGCCGCCGCACTGCATAAATGCAATGCCGCATCCTCAGTTTGTTCACACCCGTCCTTGATGACGCTGCGTCACCTCAGAGCCCTAACAGGAGCCCCGGCAGGTAGAGCACGATGGCCGGAAAGGCGACCAGCCCGGCGATGGTCAGCGCATCGGCCACGAAGAAGGGCGCCGCGCCCCGGAATACGTCCTGCACCGAGAGTTCCGGGCGCACGCCCGCAACCACGAAGCAGTTGAGCCCGATGGGCGGGGTGATCAGGCAGAGCTCCGCCATTTTCACCACGATGATCCCAAACCAGATCGCGCAGCCCGTGGCGTTCATCCCAAAGGCCGAGTCTGCCGCAGTTACCGCCTCGCCGCCGTTCAGGGCAATCACCGCCGGATATACGATGGGCAGGGTGAGCAGCAGCATCCCGATGGCATCCATGAACATGCCGAGCACCGCATATGCGGCAAGGATCATCAGCAAGGTGATCATCGGCGACTGGTCGAGCGACGAGATCCAGTCGGCAAAGGCACCGGGCAGGTCAGCAAAGCCGAGGAAACGCACGTAGATCAGCACGCCCCAGATGATGGTGAAGATCATCACCGAGAGCTTGGCGGTCTCCAGCAGCGCGTTCTTCAACTCGGGCCAGCGCATGCCTCGGTAGAGTGCGATCAGGAAGACCACGAAGGCCCCAAGTGCCCCGCCCTCTGTGGGTGTGCCCCAAGCGTCACCGCCGAAGGGGTTGTAGATGAAGAAGATGATGATCAGCACCACGAAGAGGATCGGCAGCGCGCCGGGCAGGGCGGCAAACCGTTCGCCCCATGTGAAACCGGTGACGGGCGGTCCGAGCTTCTTCCACGCCATCGCCATGCCCACGACCATCCCGCCGTAGATCAGCGCCGAGAAGGCGCCGGGGATGAAGCCCGCGAGCAGCAGCGCGCCCACGTCCTGCTCCACGATGATCGCGTAGATCACGAGGATCGCAGAGGGCGGGATCAACGAGGCCAGCGTGCCCGCTGCGGCCACCACGCCAGCAGCAAAGCGCTTGTCATAGCCCACCGCCAGCATCTCGGGGATGGCGATGCGGGCAAAGACGGCGGAGGTGGCAACCGAAGCGCCCGAAACGGCGGCAAAGCCCGCCGTGGCAAACACGGTGGAAACTCCAAGCCCACCTGGCAGCCAGCCGACCCAGCGCTTGGCGGCGGTGAAGAGCGCCTTGGTCAGTCCGGCGTAATAGGCAAGGTAGCCAATCAGGATGAAGGTTGGGATCAGCGATAGCGCATGGCTCGACACCTTGGAATGCGGCACCTGCCCGGCGGTCTTAACCGCAACGCCCAACGCCCAGCCGAATTGCTCGGGGTCATACCCCTTCTTCGACCAGAAGATCCAAAGCAGGCCGACCAGCCCGGCAATGGCGGCGGCAAAGGCAACGCGGGTGCCGATCAGCACCATCACCAGCAGCCCGGCGGTGACCCAGAGGCCGATCTCGATGGAAGTCATCGCGCATCCTCCTCGAATCCGGAGACCGTCTCCGCCTCATGGGCGGCCTGTGTCGCAGCGTCTTCGATGAGCGGCACGGCGACCGGGGCCTCAGCCCCCTCGATCAGCGCCTTGCCGTAGGCGAAGGCGTGCAGGCACAGCCGCAGGCACAGCACGGCAAAGGCCACCGGAACCACCAGCTTGGCGGGCCAGAGCGGCAGGCCGATGTCGATGGAGCTGTCGGCGCTCCACAGCGGGCGGCCAAAGTCGAACGAGCGCCCGAAGTGCGACCATGCCCCCCAGAGCAGCAGCACCATCAGCGCCAGTACCAGCAGAGTGGAGAGCAACTCGAAGAGCCAGAGCGCCCGGCCTCGCAAGCGGCCGACCAGAATATCCATGCGAATGTGCCCGCCCAGCCGGTGGCAATAGCTGACGCCCAGAATGGCGATGAAGGGCATCAGGAACTGGATCCAGTCCACGTAGCCCGGCAGCGGTTGATTGAAGAGCTTACGCCCGCCAACCGATGCCACGGCCAGCAGCATCAGGGAGAACACCACGATGCCGCCGATCAGCGCCAGCAGGGTCTCCACCCTGAACAGTGCCCTGTCGATCCGGCTCAGCGTGCTGCCGTCTTCGATAACGTTGGATGCCCCTGCCATGGCTTGCCCCCTCTTGCAGAACGGCGGGCCGGGGAGATGCCCCGGCCCGCCGCTGTATCATGCGTGGCTGCGGATCAGCTGTCGCCGCCGATCACACCCTGCACCAGGTCCAGCAGCTCCTGCGCCGGAAGGCCCTTTGCATTGTTCTCTTCCACCCAGGCGGCGGCAATCGGGCCAGCGGCTTGTTCACGGAAGGCGGCGAGCGCATCGTCGGAGTAGGTCACCTGCTCAATGCCCTTTTCCTCCAGCAGCGGCCCCCACTTGGACATGGTCGCGCCGTTGTAGTTGTCGACGTAGTGCGCAATCGCCTCGTCGACCGACCCCATCAGCGCCTCACGCTCGGCGTCGGTGAGCGCGTTCAGCGCATCGGTGTTCACCACGATCGGGCACTGCACGGTGCCGGGGTTGAGGTTGGTCGTCCACCAGTTGGCGCCCTCGATGGTGCCAAAACTCATGTGGGCGTGCGGGGCGAAAGCCACGCCTTTCACAACACCGGAGTCCAGCGCCTGACGGGCCTCGGAAGAGGTCACCGAGGTCGGTACGGCGCCCACCGTCTCCATCGCCTTGCCAATCCCGCCGGTCGCGCGCACGGTCAGGCCAGCATAGTCTTCGAGCGACTGCGGGGCATCGCCCACACCGGCAATGTTGTACTGCGGCATCGGCGAGGGCATCAGCAGAGTGGCGTTCCAGCGGGCGAGGTCTTCCTTCACCGCCGGGTGCTCGTAGAGCGCAAAGCTCACCTCAACTTCCTTGTCGAGCGTATCGACGCCAAGGAACGGCAGTTCGAGCACGGTCAGCGAGGGGTTCTTGTCGGGGTGGTAACCGGCGCAGATCTGCGCCATCTCGAAGGCACCGATCTCGATGCCGTCGAGGTTTTCGGTGTTCTTGGAAAGGCCACCATAGCTGATGTTCATGGTAAACTCGCCGCCGGTCTTTTCGCTCACCAGTTCGGCCATCTTCTCGACGTGCTCGGTGAAGGCCCGGCGCTTGCCCCAGACCGATACGTTCCACTCGGTTGCCGCAGCTTCGCTGGCGATCCCGGCAGTCATCAGGGCGGCCACGGCCACCTTCGTCATCATCTGCATATCTCTCTCCCTGTTGTCAGCGGCTCGTTCGCTTGGCGGAATTCAGTTCCGCCGCGTGGCCACAGATCGCAGCCATCCTAGAAGCAGGCCATTACTGATGTGAAGGCTTTTCTGAAGGCACGGGCGATGCTGCGCCTGCACATTTAATTGCAACTCATTCGCATTTGCATTGACTCGGCCCAAGCGCGGCATATCCTCCCTGCAAACAGCAACGCAGGAGCGCCCCATGCGCCGCATCGCCGCCGTCACCCTCTTGGCACTCACCCTCTGGCCTGCCGCCAGCTGGGCCGAGAAGTTCAAGGTCGCCACCACCTTCACCGTCATCGCCGACATGGCCCGCAACGTGGCAGGGGATGCTGCCGAGGTGGTCTCCGTCACACCCCCGGGCGCCGAGATCCACAACTACGCGCCCTCACCGCGCGACATCCTCGATGCGCGCGATGCCGATCTGATCCTCTGGAACGGGCTCAACCTCGAGCTCTGGTTTGAGAAGTTCTTCCGTAATCTTGGGGGCGTGCCCTCTGCCGTAGTGAGCGACGGGGTGGAGCCCATCTCCATCACCTCCGGCCCCTACGACGGAAAGCCTAACCCGCATGCCTGGATGGCGCTCAGCTCGGCGCTGATCTACGTCGACAACATCGCCGCCGCGCTTTCCGAGCACGACCCGGACAATGCTGCGACCTACGCCGCCAATGCCGAGGCCTACAAGGCCGAGATTGCCGCCACCATCGCCCCGATCCGCGAAGCCATTGCCGCGCTGCCCGAAGAGGAACGCTGGCTGGTCACCTCCGAAGGAGCGTTCTCCTACCTCGCCCGCGACTACGGGCTGAAAGAGCTGTATCTCTGGCCGATCAACGCCGACCAGCAGGGCACGCCGCAGCAGGTGCGCGCGGTGATCGACGCGATCCGTGAGAACGAGATCACCGTGGTCTTCTCGGAAAGCACCATTTCCGACAAGCCCGCCCAGCAGGTCGCCCGCGAGACCGGCGCGCGCTATGGCGGGGTGCTATATGTCGACAGCCTCACAGAGGCCGACGGCCCGGTGCCCACCTACCTCGACCTTCTGCGCGTGACCTCACAGACCATTCTGGACGGGCTGGCCCCGCAATGAGCCTTGCTACCGAGCCGCACGAGGTTTTCGAGCCCGGCACGCCAGAGGCGGGCGGCGGGCTCAGGGTGGATGACATCACCGTCACATACCGCAACGGCCACACCGCGCTGCGTTCGGCCAGCTTCGAGATTCCCAAGGGCACGATCACCGCATTGGTGGGCGTGAATGGGGCGGGCAAGTCCACTCTCTTCAAGGCGATCATGGGGTTCCTCTCTCTCGCGTCAGGCGACATCCGCGTGTTGGGCCTGCCGGTGCGCGAGGCCCTCAAGCGCAACCTCGTCGCCTATGTCCCTCAGGCTGAAGAGGTCGATTGGGCCTTTCCGGTGCTGGTGGAAGACGTGGTGATGATGGGCCGCTACGGCCACATGGGCTTTTTGCGCCGCCCCCGCGCCGCCGACCGCAAGGCGGTGACAGAGGCGCTGGCCCGCGTCGGCATGGAGAGCTTCCGCCACCGTCAGATCGGCGAACTCTCGGGCGGGCAGCGCAAGAGGGTGTTTCTCGCCCGGGCTTTGGCGCAAGAGGGGCAAGTGATCCTGCTCGACGAGCCGTTTACCGGCGTCGACGTGACCACCGAGGAGGAGATCATCAAGCTCCTGCGCGAGCTGCGCGACGAGGGGCGTGTGATGCTTGTCTCCACTCACAACCTCGGCTCGGTTCCGGAATTTTGTGACCGCACGGTTCTGGTTAAAGGCACCGTGCTCGGCTTCGGCCCCACCTCCGAGACCTTCACCCGCGAGAACCTCGAAGAGGCCTTCGGTGGCGTCCTCCGCCACTTCGTGCTCGGCGGGGCCGACCTGCACGACGATGAAGACCCGCGCCGCGTGACCGTCATCACCGACGATGAGCGCCCCTTCGTCATGTATCACGAGCATAAGGAGCCGTCCGAAGAGGGCGACGACGAGGATTGGGAATGAGCCTGCTCGAGCCCTTCTCCTACGCCTATATGACCAACGCCATGTGGGTCTCGGCGCTGGTCGGCTGCGTCTGCGCTTTTCTCTCCGCCTTCCTGATGCTCAAGGGCTGGTCACTCATTGGCGATGCGCTCTCCCACGCCATCGTGCCGGGGGTCGCGGGGGCTTACATGCTGGGCCTGCCTTTCGCACTGGGCGCCTTCCTTTCCGGCGGGCTGGCGGCCGCGGCGATGCTCTTCCTCAACCAGCGCACCGGCCTGAAGGAAGACGCGATCATCGGTCTGATCTTCACCAGCTTCTTCGGCCTCGGGCTCTTCATGGTATCGGTCTCGCCGGTGCCCGTGGATATCCAGACCATCACGCTCGGCAACATCCTTGCCATCACACCGGCCGACACGCTGCAGCTCGTCATAATCGGTGTGGTGACGCTGGCGATCCTAACCGCCAAGTGGCGCGATCTGATGGTCACCTTCTTCGATGAAAACCACGCCCGCTCCATCGGCCTAAACACCAATGGCTTGCGCATCCTCTTCTTCACCTTGCTCGCGGCCTCCACCGTGGCCGCGTTGCAAACCGTGGGCGCCTTCCTCGTCATCTCCATGGTCGTCACCCCCGGTGCCACCGCCTACTTGCTGACAGACCGCTTCCACCGCCTGATCTGGTTCTCCGTGCTGATCGGCGCGGGCACCGGTTTCTTCGGCGCCTACATCAGCTACTTCCTCAACGGCGCGACCGGCGGGGTGATCGTGCTCCTGCAAGTCGCGCTCTTCCTCGCCGCCTTCTTCTTCGCCCCCACCCACGGGCTACTGGCGGCGCGCCGCCGGGCCCGGGAGGCGCTGGAATGATCGAAGAACTGCTGCTGCCGTTCCAACTGCCTTTCATGCAGAACGCGCTGGCCGTCGCCGCGCTCATCTCGGTGCCCGCCGCGCTGCTCTCCTGCTACCTCGTGTTGAAGGGCTGGTCGCTGATGGGCGACGCCGTCTCCCACGCCGTCCTGCCCGGCGTCGTGCTGGCCTATATCGTCGGCATCCCGCTGGGCATCGGCGCCTTCCTCGCCGGGATGGGCTGCGCGCTTGCCACGGGCTACCTGCAGGAGAACTCCCGCATCAAGCAGGACACGGTGATGGGCGTGGTTTTCTCGGGCATGTTTGCGCTCGGCCTCGTGATCTACACCGCCATCGCCTCCGACGTGCACCTCGACCATATCCTCTTCGGCGACATCCTCGGCATCGGCGCGGCCGATCTCTGGGAGGCAGGCATTATCGGCGGGGCAGTCACCCTCGCGCTGCTCGCCAAGTGGAAGGACCTGCTCCTCCATGCCTTCGACCCGACCCAGGCCAAGGCCTCCGGCCTCCCCGTCGGCTGGCTGCACTACGGGCTGCTGGTGGCACTCTCGCTCACCATCGTCGCGGCGCTGAAGGCGGTGGGCATCATACTCGCCATCGCGCTCCTCATCGCGCCCGGTGCCACGGCCTTTCTGCTGACCCGGCGGTTTCACGCGATGCTGGCCACCTCGGTGGCCATCGCGCTCTTCTGCGCCCTTGCCGGCACCTACGCCAGCTTCTGGCTCGACTCGGCGCCTGCACCCACCATCGTGCTGGCCATGACCCTCTGCTTCATCGCGGCCTTCATCGCCACGGTTCTGCGCAACCGCCGCATGTCCACCCCCCTTGCCCCCGGAGAGACGGCACCGTAACCGGGACCAAGCAAGCCCGGAACCACAATGCTCGTCCTCACCATCTGGCCGCTCTTCGCGCTGATCTGCCTTGGCCACCTGCTCTCGCGCCGGAACTGGCCCGATGCCGCCTTCTGGCCCGCCGCAGAGCGGCTCAACTACTTCATCCTGTTTCCAGCGCTTCTCGTCTCCAGCCTAGCCGACGCGCCGCTGCACGACCCGGCGATCCTGCGTATGGGCGGGGCAGGGCTGGTTACGATCACGCTCGCAGCGCTGGCGATGTGGGCAATTCGGCGCTTCGTGGTGCCCGCGCGCCCAGCCCGTTTTGGCCCGGCCCTGCAAGGGGTGATCCGCTTCAACACCTATATCGGCCTTGCCGTCACCGCCGGGCTCACCGGAACGGCGGGGCTGGGGCAGGCGGCGGTGTATCTTGCTATCGCGGTGCCCTTCGTCAACGTGCTCTCGATCATGGCGCTCTCGGAGTCCACCGGCCTCAAGGCCGTGCCTCGGATGGCCCGCAGCATCCTCGCCAATCCGCTGATCCTCGCCTGCCTTGCGGGCATTGCGCTTTCCCTCATCGGCATAGGCCTGCCTTGGGGCACCGACCGCTTTCTCGACCTCATGGGCCGCGCCAGCCTGCCGCTCGGCCTGCTCTGCGTCGGCGCGGCGCTGCGCCCGGCGGCACTGAGGCAAGACCTTGCCCCCCTCGCGGTGATCGGGGCCCTGCGCCTCGTTGCCATGCCCTTTGCTGCGGCTCTCATCGCCCGCGCAGCGGGGCTGAGCGGCACCGAGGCGCTGGTGCTTGTCGTATTTTCGGCCATCCCCGTGGCCCCCACTGCCTATGTGCTGACTCGCCAACTCGGCGGCGACGGCACGCTTATGGCAGGTCTGGTGACCTCCCAGACCCTCGCTGCGGTTGTGACCGTCCCATTCGTGCTACGTCTCCTCGGTAAGGGCTGAAGGCAGCGGGCCCTCCAGAGATGGAAATCTCTACGAACGGACCCAACGGAAACGATCCGTCACGCGCATCCTAAAAGGGCGCCCCGCAAAGCCGGAGGCCAGATCGCAGCGAACTCAGTTCAACCCGCCGCCTCCTGTGCCAGCGCCACCCGCGCCTGCAACCGGCTCTGCGCTTGGTCGATCACCACAGCGGCAACGATCACCAGCCCCTTGATCACCATCTGCCAGAACGACGAGACCCCCATCATTACCAACCCGTCCGACAGGATGCCGATGACGAAGGCGCCCACGATGGTGCCCCAGATCCGCCCGCGCCCGCCTGACATGGAGGTGCCGCCGAGCACTGCTGCGGCGATGGCGTTCAGCTCGAAGAACTCGCCCGTGGCCGGGTGCGCGGCCTTCAGCTGAGAGGCGATGATGATGCCCACGATCGCGGCCATCAGCCCCGAGAACATGTAGACGAACATCTTGACCCGCCGCACCCGCACGCCCGAAAGCTCGGCCCCGCGCTCGTTGCCGCCGGTGGCGTAGATGTGCCGCCCGAGTGGAGTGCGCTGCGCGATGTAAGTCGCCACCAGAGCCACCGCGATAAGGATCCAGATCATCACCGGAATGCCCAGCAGGTTGCCGGTGCCGATGAAAGGGAAGGTATGAGAGCCGTAGTCCGGATTGCCGTTGAGGTTGGGAAAGGTCCGCCCGCCCGACATCAGCAGGGCCGCGCCGCGGGCGATGTAGAGCATGCCCAGCGTTGCGATGAAGGGCGCCACGTTGAGCCGGGTGATCAGCAGCCCGTTCACCCAGCCCACGAAAACGCCCACCAGGCAGACCATCCCAACGATCTCTAGCGTGTTGAACTGGATCGACCAGCCAAGCCCGAGGTCGATGCCGTTGAGCAGCAGGTAGCCCGCGATCATCGAGGTCAGGCCCACGACCGAGCCGACCGACAGGTCGATGCCGCCGGTGATGATCACATAGGTCATGCCGATGGCGAGAAAGGCGTTGATCGCCACGTGCTTGGAGATCAGCACCGCGTTGGCGACGCTCAGAAAGTTTGGCGCGGCGATGGCGAAGTAGGTGAAAACAAGGATCAGCGCCACGAAGGTCCGGGCCTTCAAGAGCAGCAGAAGCCAATTCACCTGCGCGGCGGGTTGCGGTTGGGCGGTGACGCTCATGCGGCGCTCTCCCTATCTGTGCTCATGGGGGTGGCCGCGGCGAGCACATCGGCGGCCTCGGCATCATGTGAGAATTCGCCGGTGATCCGACCATCGGCCATCACCAGGATCCTATCGCTGAGCGCCATGCATTCCTCGATCTCGGAGGTGCAGAACAGCACGCCCAGCCCCTCGGCGGCGAGTTGGCGCATGACCTTGTAGATCTCGGCCTTTGCGCCCACGTCGACGCCGCGCGTGGGCTCGTCCATCAGCAATATCTTCGGGCCGGTCATCAGCGCCTTGCCGATCACCACTTTCTGTTGGTTGCCGCCCGAGAGCGACGACACCGGGTTCTCGGCGCTGGAAACCTTGATGGTGAGCCGCTTGATGAACTCCAGCGCCCGCCCGGCCTCGCGCTTGAGGTCGATGTGAAACCCGCGCGAAACCTCGCCCAGCGACGAGAGCGTGAGGTTCTCGCGGATCGCCATGATCTGCACTAGCCCATCGTGCTTGCGGTCTTCGGGCACCAGCGCGATGCCCTGCGCAATGCGGTCGGCCACGCCGCGAGCCTTCAGCGGTGCGCCCTCGACAAAGTAGCGCCCGAGGGAGTCGGAGGGGTGGCGGCCGATGATACATTCAATCAGTTCGGTCCGGCCAGCGCCCATCAGCCCGTAGATGCCGAGGATCTCGCCGGCCTTCACCGAGAGCGAGACGTGATCGACATGGTAACCGCCGCCCATCTTGGGCAGCACCACCTCTTCGGCCCGGAAGATCTCCGCCCCCATCTTGTGACTGATCGGCGCGGCGAAGTCTTTTTGCGCCCCGCCGATCATCGCCTCGACGATCCAGCGGATATCGACCCCTTCCATGCTGCGAGAGCCGGTGATCTCACCGTCGCGCAGCACGGTGATGTAATCACCGATGCGGATCAGCTCCTCCAGCCGGTGCGAAATGTAGACGATTCCCACGCCCTGCGCGGTCAGCTCGTCGATCAGCTTGAACAGCACCTCGACCTCCTTGGCCGAGAGCGCCGATGTGGGCTCATCGAGAATGAGCATGCGGGCATCTTCGGCCAGCGCCTTGGCGATCTCGACGATCTGCTGCTGGCCAATTTTGAGAAAGCCGAGCGGCGTGTCAGGGTCGATAGATTGTTCGAGCCGCGTGAGCAGGGCGGCACTGCGCTCGCGCTCACTGCCGGTGTCGAGGTGAAAGCCTGCGCGGGTAGGTTCGTGCCCAATGAAGATGTTCTCGGCCACGGTCATCTCGGGGAAGAGGTTGAGCTCCTGAAAGACAATGCCGATGCCTGCGCGCACGGCGTCGTCCTTGGAAGAGAACTTGACCGGCCGCCCCTCCACGGTGATCTGACCCTCGGTGAGTGGCTCGACCCCGGAGATCACCTTCATCAGGGTGGACTTGCCCGCCCCGTTCTCGCCCACCAGCACGTTGACCGCGCCCATGCGAATATCGAAGTCCACGCCCTTAAGCGCCCGGGTGCCAGGATAGACCTTAACCGCATCGCGGATCGACAGGCCGATTGGGTGCTGCTGCGTATCGCTCATGGCTGGAAGGTGACCTCGACCGGGGTGACCACCAGCGCCTCGGTGGCCGAGCGTAGCGGCGCGATCCCGAGGAAACTGACGGTGCTGCCGAGCGGGTCGCCCTCCGGCAGGGTGATCGCCGCGCTGATCCGGTCGTTCAGGGCGCGGGAGAGTTTGGCGTATTCGATCTGGTCGCGGAAATCGTCGAAGTTGTAGAACGGCACGCCATCGCGCAGGGCCGTGCCCTTGATGACCGGGCCGAGTTGCAGGGTGGTATCGGTGGTGCCATCGGCATCTGTATCCAGCCCCAACGTCCGCGCGCGCGTGTCTAGCTTGGCTTCCATCACCACGCCGCTGCCCGAGACCGGAAAGTTCCACGCGGCGCCCGTATCGCTTCCGCGCTGGGCATGGGCGGTTCCGGCGGCTTCGATATCTGCGGCGATCTGGCTGCGCAGATCGCTCACCTCCACCGCCTTGTCGCGAACATAGGGCAGGAGCTGCGGCTCGAACGTCTCCTCCAGCCGCGCCTCGTTGCGGGCGTCGTCACCCTCCGGCCCGGCGGGAATGGCGGTTTCATCCTTGTCGTCGTCAAATACAATCTTGCAGCCCGCAAGGCCCAGCGCCGCAGAGGCGGCCAGTGCGAGCATGAGTGCCCTGTTCATGTCGTGCGCTTTCTCATGTTCGAGGCGGCAAGGTCCGCGCGTGACCGGCACGCGCGGACCCAATGTTGCGGCCCGGCCTTACTGCAGGGCGAAGGTTTCGAGCTGGCTGGCGTTGTCGCCGTTCACCAGCACGCAATCCATCAGCTGCTTTTCGTCAAGGCCAGTGGAGCCGGTCTTGAGATACTGATCGGCCTGCATCACCGCCATCTGGGCCTGCGCATAGGCGGGCTGGAGCACGGTGGCCTTGATGCCGCCAGCGAGGATCGAGTCGCGCACGTCATTTGAGCCGTCGAAGCCGACCACGATCACATCAGTCCGGCCAGCGGCCTCGAGTGCGGCCCATGCGCCCATCGCCATGGTGTCATTGCCAGAGATCACGCCCTTGATGTCGGGATTTGCCTGAAGCATCGACTCCATCACCGTGAAGGCCTCGGTCTGCGACCAGTTGGCGGTTTGCTGGGCGACCATCTCCAGCTCGGGATACTGGTCGATCACGTCATGATAGCCTTGGCTGCGAATGCCGGCGTTGGTGTCACTTTCCTTGCCGACGAGCTCGGCATATTTGCCCTCTTCGCCCATCAGCGCGACGAACTCCTCGGCGCCAAGCTGCGCGCCCTGGTAGTTGTTCGACACGATCTGGCTCACCGCCACGCCGGTCTCGGTGATCTCGCGGTCGATCAGGAAGGAGGGGATGCCCGCATCCTTGGCCTTCTGCACCGCGGCCACCGAGGCATCGGCCCCGGCGTTGTCGAGGATGATCGCCACCACACCGGCGGCAATGGCGCTGTCGAAAAGCTCCGACTGCTTGTTGGCGTCATCGTCGTGCACGAGCACCATGGTCTCGTAGCCCAGCTCCTCCGCCTTGGCGGCGGCGCCATCGGCCTCGGCCTTGAAGAAGGGGTTGTCGTGGCTCGGGGTGATGATCGCGATGGTGTCCGCCGATGCCATCAGCGGCAGGGTCATCAGGGCCGTAGCGGCGGCCATCAGCCTGGTCTTGAACGTCATGTCTTTCTCTCCTCCGTGTTGTCCGGTGCCCCTTGTCCTCCAGGCGGCCGGATCTTGTTGTGCGGGCGCCTCAGCCGAGGCTGTCGGTCGCCACGCTCCTCCCTTGGGCCGCCGAAACATAGGCGGCCTCGACAAGTACCAGTGTCTTCAGGTTGTCGGCCCCGCTGGTTTCGGGGGCCGTGCCTGCAGATAGGCTGTCGGTGAAATGCTGCTGAATGGTGACGACGCTCTCCTGAATGTTGTGCCAAGGGCGCTCGGCCCAAGGCAGCAGGGGTGGGGCGGCATCGATCACCTCTTCTGCACCTTCCGCCTGCACCGTAAGCCGGTAGCCTGCATCGAGCCGGATCGTGCCCTTCGGCCCGTCGATCTCGAGCAGGGTCTCGGGAAAGGTCTCGGGCGCGCGGCGGGTCGCGTAAGAGCAATCGACCACGCTCGCCATGCCGCTTTCGTGGGTCAGCAGGATGGTAGCTACATCCTCGCCATTGATCTTCTGATTGATCCGGGTTGTCACTGCGGACACACGGGCCACGTCCCCCATGATCGCGCGCGCGATGTCGAGCACGTGGATGCCGAGGTCCTCGATAATGAAGCGCGCGCCCTCGGCGAGGTAGGGCTGGCCGGAAAACACGTCATACCCGGAGCGAAACGAGGCACGGCAGAAGAACGGCATACCGATCCTGCCAGAGCGGACCAGCTCGATCACCCGCCGCACGGGTGATTGCCACCGGAAATTCTCATGCACCATCAGGGTTTTGCCTGCAGTTTCGGCGGCCTCCACCATGGCGCGGGCGTCGGCCATGCTTTCGGCAAAGGGCTTCTGGCAGATCACGTGCGCGCCATGGCTCAGGGCCAGTTCGACCAAGGGGCGATGGCTGGGGGCGGTGGTGATGATATCCACGAAGTCGAGCCCATGAGCACGCATCATCCCACCCGCATCGGTATGCACGTGCGCCACGCCAAAGCTATCGGCAGCCGCGCGCGCCTTTTGCTGGTCGAGGTCGCAGAGCGCGACGATCTCGGCACCCTCCACCGCCTTCCACCCGTTCAGGTGATTGGCGGCAAAAAAGCCCGTGCCGATGATTCCACCCTTCAGCATACGCCCTCCCCCGATCGCTGCCCTGTTCCTCCGGTCGCCGCACCGTAGGCCGCGGCTGCGAGAGGATTAAGCGGATTGCGCGCAGATCGTTTGCGGGAACCCGCAATTCGCGGCGGGGTGGCAGTGAAATTAACGATCATTCCTCCAACTCCATCATGACGAAGGCCACGGAGTAGGGCGTGAGTTCGAGGCTCTTAACCCGTTGCTCCGGCGTGGAGTCCAGCCAGCGTGGATCGGCCATTGCAGCGGCGGCGCTCGCCCGGTCCAACAAGGAGACTCGGGCGGTCTTGGGGAGCGGCAGAGTGCGGGCGGATTGCGAAAGGTTGGCCACCATGAGGCGGGCGCAACCATCCACGACCGCGCCGTAGGCCATCACGCCCGTGGGTAAATCGCGCAGTGTAACCCGTGCGTTGCCAGCCATTTCGCATGCGGCGCGTGCAACATGGAATAGCGGCACAACGCAGCGTTCGCCCTCGTCGAATCCAAACTGTGCATAGGGCTGTGGCGTGGGCACAAGGCCGAAGGGGCCAGTGGGCGCGGCGAGGCAGAGCGCCTCCACTGCGCTGCCCTCGGTGCTGGCAAGCACGCCCACGGCCCATGCCGCGCCGAACAGCCCACGGAGCCGCGGGTCAGGGCTGGCCATCGTCTCACGCCGTTGCTCGAGGTTCTCCGAAACGCTCGTGCCATACGGGTTTGTCCGCATCCCGATGGACACCAGCCCAAGCCGATAGGGTTGCCCGCCGGAGAGGGCTTGGGCACTGGCATAGACCTGCGGCAAGGCCTCCAGTGTCTCGGCGACCGAAAGGTCATCGGCTGCATGCACCGTTGCGGAATTACCGTGGAAGATAAAGTCGCACAGCGCCGGGTCGGGGCGGCAGCGGTTGAACTCGGTGAAGTTGGTGAGCACCCCGCCGCCGACTTGCGCCCGCAGAAAGGCCTGCCGCACCGCTTTGATCAGCGCATCCGGGCGAGGTCCTTCGGGCCATTGTGCGGTGGGCTGGTAGCTTTGCAGGTAGCTCCGGCGCAGGGCGATGACCCGGCGCGGCGCGATACCCGCCTCTTCGAGCCGCGCGGCGAGAATGACAAGCCCGCCTTCGGTCGCGTCATCTTCAAGCAGCAGTTCGGTGTCGATCGGGGCCGCCAGCGCACTTGCGAGGGTTGCGGCCTTTGCGAGAAAAGCTGGGCTGGTGGCCGCCTCGATACGGAGCAGGAGGTGCGAGGCGCCACAAAGTCCAATGGTTTCCTGCATCTCAGCGCCGCCAAGCCAACCCTCTTCCAGCGCGAGGCCGAGCGCGGGCGCCACTCGATCGAGCGTTTCCAGTTGCGGCGCGGGGGTAGCTGCACTGCGCCTGTCGGCAGCGACCTCCCCACTCAGAGAAACGCGAACAGTCTGAGTGATCGGCGCATCAATCTCATACGTAAAGGGCTCTTTCAGTGGCACACAGTAGGTCTTGTAAGAAGCATCAGACCAATTGCGCTGGTCCTCCATCTCAAAGACTTCGCCCTCAAAACGAATGTCCGCCTGTGCGGCGCCGATGGCATATGCGAGGCCGGTGATATCGCCCATCGGCTGAGACGGTTTGATGTGCTTTGGGAAAAACGTCGCCTCAGTGCTTCCGTCCGAATGTGTCACCGTCACCGGCGCGCCGGTCAGGCCAAGGATCGGGTGCAGCACGGTGAGACCGGCCCGGTTGGTGGCGAAGGGGCCTTCCGCGGGCGTCATCGTAACCGTAACCGAAAGCTCCCCCGCCGCGCTGGCCGAAAATTCCACCACCAGCCCCAGCCGCCCACCGGCCACGGATTGCTCGATCCGGCCTGTCATCCGCTCATCGGAGCGGGCGGTCGCATCGTGCAGCGTGGTGGCGGGGTAGGTGGCCCAGTTCTCGTCGCGGATTGGCCAGCTGATCGCCCGCACCAGCTCGGTGCCGTGCCAGCAAATCCGCCGGATGGACTGATCGGAAAGCAGGAAAGACAGCGGCCCGAGCGAAATGCGCCGCCATGGCACCGGCGGCTCTGCGGTGCCAAATGTCAGCACAAGATCTTCCCCGACCTCTGCCGCATCTCCTCCCGCGGCGGAGGCGGCGTTGGCGCCTGTCTCCATCCCACTGTCCAAAATCGGTCTCCTCCACCTTCAGGCTATCCCGCCTGCACCTGCGCAACAGGCCGGGATACGGAAAATCGCTCTCGGCTCTCTGCAGCGCGAGCTGCGGGATCCCGCATTCGAAGGTGCAGAACCACGCAAGCAGGTATCTTGGCGGGTGCATCGGGAGGGCGTAGCATCGGCCGCAGGAGGAGGACGCGGATGGACAGCCAGGAGGAAACCGAGCTCGCTCATTACCTTGCGATTTCGCGGGCAGTGGCGGGCGAGATGGATTTACAAAACGTTCTCAACGGCATCGCGGGTGCGGTGAAGTCCAAGCTGCTGGACTATCACCACCTTGATGTGGCGGTGGTCCTGCCCGGCGATAAATCCAAGCACTTCGCGCTGGAAACAGGCATCGAAACGGTCTGGAACCGCGATGGTGAGGGCCGCCCGAACGATCTTGCACCGGTGCGGCAGGTGCTCAATGGTGAGTTGGGAAGCCTGATGACGGGCGATGCCTGGGCCGATCCGCGGTTCCATTTCGATGGGGCCGATGATGCGCCGATCTTCGAGGCTAACCTGCGCAGCCGTATCCATGTGCCGCTGACGGTGCATGGCGAGGTCATCGGGGTGCTCAGTTTCTCGTCGCCGCAGCGCAATGCCTATGGCGAGGAGGACGTGCGCAAGGCGCAGAACGTGGCCGACCTCATCGCCCCCTACTTCTACGCGCTCAACATGTCGGATCAGGCGCAATCCTCGGCGCGGGCGGCGGGCGCGGCACGCGGGCGGGAGCATTCGCTGCGTCACGGCGCCCAGCGGCTGACCGAGGCGATGGAGGCCGAGCGCCGCCGTCTCGGAATGGAACTGCACGACCAGACCCTCGCCGATCTCTCCGCCGTATTCCGGCGCGTTTCGCGGCTGGCCGGGCAGCCGGGACCGGACAGCGCGGAGTTGCAGGACATCGCCAAGGCCATCTCGCGCTGCACGACCGATCTGCGCAGCATCATCGAAAACACCAAGCCCGGCATCCTTGATCTATTCGGCCTGTCTCAGGCCATCGAAGCCCAACTCGAGAGGGCCACACAGGGGCTGGATCGCAGGGTGAGAACCTCTGTGATCGACGACACCGACAACCTGCTCGACCGGTCGCAATACCGCTTGCAGCTGGCTGTTTTTCGCATCGTGCAGGAGGCGGTGACGAACGCGGTAAAGCATTCCGAATGCAGCGAGATCGACGTGCGACTAGCCGTTGGTGAGCATTGCCTCGATGTTACCGTGGCAAATGATGGGCGCGTGCCCGCTGAGGGCTGGCGCCGGTCGGGGCGCGGGGTGGATAACATCCGCATCCGGGCCGCGCTGATCGGCGCGAGTGTGGCGTTCGAGCGCGACCCGATGGGCTCTGGCAGCCGGACGGTGCTGAGCATCCCGTGCGAAATTGTTCGGGCGGGCACTGAGACCCCGAAGGCCGCTGCCGCGCCAGCCGCCGATGTCGGCACCTTGGACGCTGCCGCCCTCGCCACCGCTGCGGAGCGCGTTCTATGAACATCCTGATCGCCGAAGATGACCCGTTTCACCGCGCCTTCCTCGCGGTCACCGTCCGAGAAGCTTTGCCGGGCTGCGAAGCCGTTCTGGAGGCCGAAGGCGGCGAGCAAGCGGTGAAGCTTGTGCGGGACAACAGGATCGACGGCGTGGTGATGGATATCCAGATGCCTGAGGTCAGCGGCATCGCCGCCGCCTCGAAGATCTGGGAGACCCGCCCAGAAATGCGCATCCTGTTTTGGTCCAACTACTCCGACGAGGCCTACGTGCGCGGCGTGTCCCGGATCGTGCCCAAGGAGGCCGTCTATGGCTACGTTTTGAAGACCGCCTCAGCACAAAGGCTCGGCCTCGCGATGATGGGGATTTTCCTTGAGGACCAATGCATTATCGACCGCGAGGTGCGCGGCGTTCAGCAGCGGGCAATGGACCTGCATGAGGGCCTGTCGAACACAGAGTTCGAAGTGCTGACCGACATCGCGCTTGGGCTGACAGACAAGGCGATTGCGGCAAGGAGGGGCATATCGACCCGCTCGGTACAGAGCCGCCTGAAGCAGCTCTACGAGAAGCTGGGCATAGACCAGCAGCCGCATGACGATGAGGGCCCGGTGTTTAACTCGCGCGCGCGTGCCGTGGCGTTGGCGCTGTCACGCGGGTTGCTGAACCTCGAAGGCATGTCGCTGGGAGAGGCCAAGCTGAGGCGTTGGCTGGAGAAAGGCCAACAGGTGTAAAGTGCTGTGCGTCCGATTGCTGGCACCAAGTGCTTCGCAAAGCGGTTAAGCCTTCACTCCGGCGCATAGCCCCCAACGAAGGCCGACCTGATATCACGCGCTAGAGTCATCAAGGCAGGTTCTCTCGAAAGTAGATATCCAGCTTCAGCGGTGCGGGGGCGGACTCCCGATGCGTCAGGCTGTGGAGGCCCCGGTCGAGCAGCACATCCGGGTCTTGGTCGAAGACGGCGTCCATCGTTCCGTCCAGCAGGGCGCGGCGGGTGTCAGCCGTGAGCCCGTGGCCGACGAACACCACATCTTCGCGCCCGCGTTCGCGCAGCGCGCGAGTAATCCCGCCGGAGGAACCGCCGACATTGTAGATCCCGATAAGGTCCGGCTGCTGCTCAAGCAGGGCGAGGGTGTGGCGGTAGTTCTCGCCCGCGTCGTCATGGCCTTCGCGCAGCCCAACGAGCGTCAGCCCCGGAAACATCTCGTCGATCAGGCTCAGAAACCCGGCCTCCCGGTCGCTGTGGGCGCGATAGTTGCGGGACCCGGCCACCAGCGCCACGGCGCCTTCGGTCCGCCCGGCCAACCTCCCGACGAGCAGCCCGCCGGTGCGACCCACCGCGTGGTTGTCCAGCCCGATATGGGCCACACCCGCCCGCTCGCCGAGATTGGACACGAGGGTGACGAGCCGCACGCCGCGTGCAGCGATCTCCTCTGCCGCCGCGCGGACCTTGGGATGCTCGATGGCGAAGAAGGCCACGCCATCGGCCCAGTCTGCACATTTGCGCAGGGCCTCCGCCAGCGCCTCGGCGTCGAAGCTCTCAATGAAGAGGCAGCGCAGGAACGGGTCCGCCGCGCCCGCCAGCCCGATCCGAGCCTTCACCCGTTCGCCGAGCAGCCGCAGGTAGGGGTTGGTGCCCGCAGGCAGCAGCACGGCAATGTTCATCGCCCGCTCCGCCCCGATATGGGCTGCCTCCTCCTCCCCGATGTAGCCCACAGCGCGGGCCGCTTCGAGCACCCGCCGCCGGGTGCGCTCCGACACGCCCTTGCGGCGGTTGACCACCCGGTCCACCGTGGCAAGCGACACATTGGCCCGCGCCGCGATATCGGTAAGCAACGGCTTTTCTGCCGCATCCATCATCGAGAAACCCCTCAAAAACCCTCAATTCAAAGTACTGGACCAATCATGCTCAGAACTTCTACCTTTCGTCAAATGCCGCGTTTTGAGAGGTATGCGGGCAGTGATCCCCTGCAAACACCTCACAAGACCTCAGATATCTCGGGAGGAGAGACATGACAAAATCCAATGGTTTCAACCGCCGCTCCGTGCTGGCCCTCGGGGGCGCCGCCGTGGCCGCACCCTTTGTCGCGCGGCCCGCATTCGCGCAGAGCACCACGCTGCGCTACGGCCACAACAACGAGGTCGCTTCGGTCGCCGGCGCGCAGGCCGACTGGTTTGCCGAAGCCCTCGGCCAGACCTCGGGCGGCGAGCTTGAGGTGCAGGTCTTCCCCAACAGCCAGCTTGGCAAGTTGCAGGAGCTGGCCGAGGCGGTTTCGCTCGGCACCATCGCTTTCTCGCACAACACCGCGGGGGCGCTGGGCTCGCTCTACCAGCCCTTCGCCGCGCTCGACACGCCCTACCTCTACCGTGACATCGACCACCTGATGGCGGTGACGGATGTGGAGAGCCCGGTTATGCAGGAGCTGAACGAGGGCCTCATCGCCGCCGCCAACGTGCGGGTGATCTACGCCCACTACTTCGGCCGCCGCAACCTGACCTGCTCCAAGGCGGTCATAGGCCCGGCCGACCTTGAAGGCGTGAAGATCCGCGCCGTGCCCTTCCCGATCTACACCACCGCCGTCGAGGGCATGGGCGCCGTTGCCGTGCCGGTCGACTGGTCGGAAGTGCCCACGGCGCTGGCCACCGGCGTTGTGCAGGGGCAGGAGAACCCGGTGAACGTGGTGCTCAACGTCAAGCTCTACGAGGTGCAGAGCCACCTCATGCTGACCGGCCACATGAGCAACGCCGAAGTGGTCGTGATGAACGAGGATGTCTGGCAGGGCATGAGTGACGCCCAGAAGGACGCCGTGCGCGAAGCCTCGACCCAGACCCGCGAAAAGGCCACCAAGGCGATCCTCGACAACGAAGAGGGCGAGACCCAGCAGCTTCGCGATCTCGGTATGACCGTGATCGGCGAGGAAGACGGGCTCGACCTTGCAGGCTTCCGCGAGGGCGTGTCCAAGCTGGTCGACGAGCGCTTCGGCGCTGAGTACGGCGACCTCTACGCCAAGATCGCCGCCGTCTCGGCCTGATCCTTGGCGCGCCTGAGGCACATATTGGCCCGCCTTGCGGGATGGGGGGTGGGGCTCGGCCTCACCCTTCTCGCCCTCATGGCTGGGCTGGTGGTGCTTCAGGTCGCGGCCCGCAACTTTGCCGATGTGGGCCTGCCCTGGGCC
Source organism: Vannielia sp. SX4 (assembly GCF_052828525.1). The sequence continues at coordinate 4,175,341 of NZ_CM128247.1, read as the reverse complement.
GATGAGCTGGCGCGGTTCTCCTGCATCGGGCTGGTGTTTCTCTCGGTTCCACTGCTCGCGGGCCGGGGGTCGCTGGTGGCGGTCACGATGCTGCCCGACATGCTCGGCCCGCGTGCCGCCCGCTGGTTCGGGCTGGTGTCCGATCTGGCCACCTTCGCCTTCGCCGCGCTGCTGCTCTGGAGCTTTGCCGAGTTCCTGCCGCGTGCCGGCAAGTTCCTGACGCCCGCGATGAGGGTGCCCAACTGGGTTTACTACTCGCTCGCGCTGACCGGCTCGCTATTTCTCGCCCTCGTGGCGCTGGAGCGGATCGTGACCACCCTGCGCGGCGGCGCCCCCTCCGCCCCCTACGGCGAAACGGGTGAAGAAGAGGCACTCAAAACCGCATGACCGCCCTGCTGCTGACCATCTTTTTCGTCCTGCTGATCGCAGGTGCGCCGGTGGCGGTCTGCCTCGGCCTCTCCGCCGCGGTGGTGATCGTGACCGAGGGGCTGCCGGTCTCGGTGCTGGCGCAGCGCAGCCTCAACGCGCTCGACAGCTCGCCGCTGCTCGCCGTGCCACTCTTCATCTTCGCGGCCTCGCTGCTCAACGCGACCGGCGTCACCACCCACCTCTTCGACCTCGTGCGCATGGTGCTGGGCCGCATACGGGGCGCCGTGGCGCAGGTCTCGATCCTCGTTTCCCTGATTTTCTCTGGCGTCTCTGGCGCGGCGCTGGCCGACATCGGGGCGCTCGGCAAGATCCAGATCGACCAGATGACGCGGCAGGGCTACCGCCCCGAGTTCGCCGCCGGGCTGACCGTGGCCGCCGCCACCATCGGCCCGATATTTCCGCCCTCGATCCCGATCATCATCTATGCTTCGGTCGCCAATGTCTCCGCCGTGCAGCTCCTGCTCGCGGGCATCGTTCCCGCCCTGCTGCTGACCGCCCTCCTCATGGTGCAGGTCGGCGTGCTGGCCCGCGTCAAATCGCTCCCGCGTGACACTATCGCCGCACGCCCCGCCGACATCGCCCGCAAGGCCGCCATCTCCTTTCCGGCGCTGCTCGCCCCGGTCCTGCTCATCGGCGGCCTCATGTCGGGCTACTTCGGCCCGACCGAAGTGGCGGGGGTGACGGTAGCCTATGCGCTCTTCATCGGCGTCTTCATCTATCGCTCGCTCACCCTGCGCGGGCTCTTCGAGGCACTGAAGGATACCACCACCTCCACGGCAAACATCCTCTTCGTCGTGGCCACCGCCGCGCTCTTCGCCTGGGTGCTGACGCTCGATCAGGTGCCGATGAAGGTCTCCGCCCTGTTGCTCGGCCTCACCGAAAACCCGCTGCTCCTGCTGCTCCTCGTCAACATCCTGCTGCTCGTCGTCGGCATGGTGCTGGAGAGCATCGCCGCCATCCTCATCATTGCCCCCATCATCGCGCCTGCCCTCACGGCGGCCGGTGTGGACCCGCTGCAACTGGGCATCGTCTTTGTGCTCAACCTGATGATCGGCCTGCTCACCCCGCCCGTCGGCATGAGCCTCTACATGATCACCATCATCACGAAGATGCCGATCACCCGCGTCATCGCCGGGGTGATGCCCTTCTTCCTCCCGCTTCTGCTTTCGCTTCTGGTCGTCTCCGCCGTTCCGGCGCTCTCGACCTGGCTCCCCGAAACACTAATGAAATGAGGCTCCCATGAGCAATCTACTCGGCCCGATCCGCCAACTCGGCATCGTGGTGGACGATATCGAGGCCGGCATGAAGCATTGGTCGGAGGTCATGGGCGTGGGCCCGTGGTTCTACAACCCGCAGGTGCCGATCGAGGAGTATACCTACGACGGGCAGAGCTATGAGCCGCACAACTCCGTCGCGCTGGCGAACTCCGGCGAGATGCAGGTTGAGCTGATCCAGACCCGCAATGACGTGCCCTCGATGTATCGCGATTACATGCAGAAGGGGCTGCGCGGGCTTCAGCACGTCGCCTTCTGGACCACGCAGTTTGATGACGATCTGGCGATGATGGAGGCCCGCGGCTTCACGGTGAAGATGTCCGGCACTGTCGGCCAGAACGGCCGGTTCGTGTATTTCGCTGAGGAGCATCACCCCGGAACCTGCATCGAGCTTTCCGAGGTGATGGGGCCGAAGGGGCGGATGTTCGACATGATTCGCGAGGCGTCCAAAGGCTGGGATGGCGCAGATCCGGTGCGCCCCTTCCCCGACCTTTCCGCAATCTGATGGAGCGCGTCACCGCCGACTACCTGATTGAAACGCCGTTTCCGCTGGAGGATGTGGCGGCGATGATGGCGGGCGAGCAATCGTCGGGCACCTTCGTTCGCGTCGCGGGCGAGACCGACGAGCTGCGGGCCCGTTCTGCCGCCGAGGTGCTGAGCATCGAGGAGTTGGGCGAGGTGGCAGAGCCGTCGCTCGCCTCCGCCTACATCACCCGAAAAGGCGCATCGGGCCCGTTCCGCCGGGCGCGGGTGCGCATCGCCTTTCCGGTCGGCAACATCGGGAAAAACCTGCCAACGCTAGCCGCCACCGTCTCGGGCAACCTCTATGATCTGGGCGAAGTCACTGGCCTGAAGCTGCTGAACGTCACCATCCCGCCCGCCTACCGCGCCCGTTACCCGCGCCCCGCGCAGGGCATTACGGGCACACGGGCGAGCCTTGGCGTGCAGGGCCGCCCGGTGTTTGGCACCATCATCAAGCCCAACGTCGGCATGACCCCCGAGGCAATCGCTGCACTGGTGGGCGAGCTTTGCGCGGCGGGCGTGGACTTCATCAAAGATGACGAGATCTGCGCCAACCCCGATGTCGCGCCACTGGCGCAGCGGGTGCCGCTGGTGATGGACGCCATCAAGCGGGCGGAGGACAAATCGGGCCGCCGGGTTATGATGGCCTTCAACATCACCGATGAAACCGATGCCATGCGCCACCACGCCGACCTCGTGGCCGAGCAGGGCGGCACCTGCGTCATGGCCTCGCTCAATTGGTGCGGCCTCTCTGCCATTGAGACCCTCCGCGCCCATACCCCTCTGGCAATTCACGGACACCGCAACGGCTTCGGCGCGATGAGCCGCCACCCGGCGCTGGGCATGGCCTTTCCGGCCTATCAGGCGCTCTATCGGCTGGCGGGGGTGGACCACATGCATGTGCACGGCATCGGCGGCAAGTTCGTCGACTCGGCGGAGGAGGTCACAGAGGCCGCCCGCGCCTGCCTCGCGCCACTGGCCGAGGGCGCGGATGATGCGGTGATGCCCGCCTTCTCCTCCGGCCAATGGGCCGGAACCCTCGGCTCGGCGCTGGAAGCGGCCGGTTCGGCCGACCTGATGTTCATGTGCGGCGGCGGCATCCTCGCCCATCCGGGCGGGCCTGCGGCAGGGATCGCCTCACTGCGGGAAGCCTATGAGGCGCTCTCGGCGGGTCAGACCCTTGCCCAAGCCGCGACTAGCCGCCCGGCCCTCGCCGCTGCGCTCGACTTCTTCGGCACGCGTTGATGGGCGCGCGGATTGTCTTTTTAGGTGATGATTTCACGGGGGCGTCCGACAGCCTCGCCACCTATGCACGCGGCGGATTCACCGCGCGTCTGGTGACGGGGGAGGCCGCGCCGCAACAGGCGCTCGATGTGCTGGGCATCGCCACCGACCTCCGCTCACTGCCGCCGGAGCGGGCCGTGCAGGTGGTGGAGCGCCTCTGGCCGATGATCGCCCAGGAGGCGCCGCAGGCGCTGCACCTGAAAACCTGTTCCACCTTCGATTCCGCCCCGCATGTCGGCTCGATCGGAGCCGTGGCGCAGCAGCTCATCGAGCTGTTCAAACCCGATGTGGCGGCGGTGATCGGCGGGCAACCGAGCCTCGGTCGCTACTGCGTCTTCGGCACGCTTTTCGCCAAGGGGCCCGACGGCGCGGTGCACAGGATCGACCGACACCCGGTGATGTCCTGCCACCCGGTCACGCCAATGCAAGAGGCCGACCTTAGCCTGCACCTTGCGGCCCAGGGCCTCGGCCCGCTGACCCGGATCACCGTGCCGGACCTGCAAGACCCCCACGAAGTAGCCGCCCGGCTCATTGAAGGCCCCGCGCTGATCGACGTGATGCATCAGGCTGACCTGGGTAAAGTCGGGGAAGCCCTCAAACTTGCCGGCGGCCGTCAACTGCTGATCGGCGCCAGTTCGGTCGCCGAAATCCACAGCACAGGGCAAGGCAACGCGGCGCCGTCGGCGCCATCTGCGCCGCCCGGTGCCGTGCTCTCCTTCGCTGGATCGCGCTCCGCGGTGACTGCCGCACAGGTCACGGCGGCACAGTCCTACAAGCGTGTGCGACTGGCCCCCGAGATGCTCGACGATCCGGCAGCCCCCGGCGCGCTGGCAGACAGCCTAAAAACCGGCCAGCCACTCCTCCTCCACCTCGACCCGGACGCCAGCTACAACTGCAGCCCTGATGCCCTCGCCGATGCCTGTGCCGAAATCGTGGAACGGATCGCAACCCAACAGCCTCTCCGCGCCCTAGGCCTCGCCGGCGGCGACACCTCGAGCCGCATCGTCGCCCGCCTCGGCTTCACCGCGCTGGACTACCTCACCGACATGGGAAAGGGCGCATGCATCTGCTCCGCAAGCCACGCCGACGGCAAACGAAACGGCATGCGGGTTCTGCTCAAAGGCGGACAGATGGGGTCCACGGATCTGTTCGATGAGTTCGCAGCACAGGTCTCACGGTAACAAGCCGCTTCAGTGAACCTCGGATCACTGTCTCACATACGCCAATGCTCTTTGATTTATTGGTCGGAGTGAGAGGATTCGAACCTCCGACCCCTGCCTCCCGAAGACAGTGCTCTACCAGGCTGAGCTACACTCCGACCGTGGCGCGGGCTGTATCGCGCCCCGCAGGGCAATGCAAGCCCTTCAGTCGCTTTCCTGCGCCACCCGCCCCACAAGCCGCCCGAGCAGCCGCACCCGTGGCGTGGTGCCGGTCTCGGCGCGGGAGCGGTTCTGCAGCACTGGATGCGCGGTGGAGCGCCCGCCAAAGCTCTCCCGCAGCACGATGTAGATGCAAGCCCTTCAGTGACGCTGCCTTCCTGCGCCACCCGCCCCACAAGCCGCCCGAGCAGCCGCACCCGTGGCGTGGTGCCGGTCTCGGCGCGGGAGCGGTTCTGCAGCACTGGATGCGCGGTGGAGCGCCCGCCAAAGCTCTCCCGCAGCACGATGTAGATCCCGCTCGCAATGATGATTCCGGCGCCGATCCACGTGACCCGGTCGACTGCCTCGCCAAAGAAGAAACTGCCGTAGAACGCGGCCCAGAGCATCTGGCTGTATTGCATCGGCGCGACGATCGCCGCATCGCCCGCCTTGTAGGCCAGAATCGAGCACAGCCCTCCCGCAAAGGCCAACGCGGCCATTAGCCCGAGCAGCCCCAGCTCATGCAACTCCAGCGGCACGTAAACGAAGGGCAGGGCGCAGGCCATCACCACGAAGTTGGCCATCATCGGGTAGAGCAGCAGCACCGCCGAGCGCTCATCCTGCCCGATCTTCCGCACGATGATCGACACCAGCGAGCCGGTGCAGGCCCCGACCAGCGCCGCCAGATGCCCCAGTTCGAGGTCAGATTGCCCCGGCCTCAGCACCACGATCACCCCGATCAGCCCGACGATCACCGCGCCCCAACGGTGCATACCCACGGTCTCACCAAGGATCGGCACCGAGAGCACGGTTATGATCAGTGGCATGGCGAAGATGATCGCATACACCTGCGCCATTGGCAGCGTGGCGAAGGCGTAAAAGATGCACAGCCCCGTCACCACCGCCGATCCGGTCCGCAGCGCCGTCCACCACGGATGCTGCGGAATGAGCGTGCCTCGCGTCGTGTCGCGCATCAGCATGAGCATCACCAACGGAAAGCTCAGCAGGACCGAGAAGAAGATGATCTGAAAGGTGGTAAAACTGCCGCCCAGCGTTTTCACCACCACGTCATGGGCCGAATATAGGCCAAATGCGAGCAGCGCCATCAGGGCGCCCTTGATGTTGTTCGAAGTCTGCATGGGTCTCGTGTTGGCGCTAACGCTTTGGGCGAGGCTACCATGCTGCACTGCCGCGTCAATCGCGGGGCTGCTCGTGCGCCTCCCGGCTGTCCTGCGGGGCCTGCGCCCGCTCGGTCATCCCGTAATCGCGCCGCACCTCTGCCACCCGCAGGCGATAGTCCGCAAACACGCCGCCACGCCCCGCCGCCTGCTGCGCCCGGTGCCCCGCCCGGTTGCGCCAGGCCTCCACCGCCGCCTCATCCTCGAAGAAGCTGAGCGACAGCATCTTGCCCGGCGTGGTGAGGCTCTCGAACCGCTCCACCGAGATGAACCCCGGATGCCCCTTAAGGCTCTCCCGCAGCGCTGCCGCCCGCTCCAGATACTCCGTGCGCCGCCCGTCAGCGGGCTCCACCTCGAAAATCACTGCAATCATGTGGTCCTCCCTGATGCCAGCTTGAAGAATGCCCGATCCTCACGCCGGATGAACCGCTTTTCCTGCGCAAAGGCGTAATTCTCGCGCCCCAGCGGATCTTCGGCCAGCCGCGCGCGATACGCCTCATAGGCGGCTAGAGAGGGCAGGGAGTAAACCCCGTAAGCGAGCGTCGATGAGCCCTCATGCGGGGCGAAATAGCCTATCAGGTCGGCCCCGCAGCGCGGGATGCACTGGCCCCATTTGCGGGCATAGTGCTCGAAGTCCGCGCGCTGCGTCGGCTCGATCTCGTAGCGGATGAAACAGGTGATCATGGTCAGGCTCCTTTTCTTCCCCATACCCCGACGAGCCCCGCCAATGCTTCGGCCTGCACCAAACCATCCCCGCTTGACCGGCACCCTGTCGCCCCGCAGGCTGCCCGCATGAAGGAAGGACCCGACATAACCCGCATCGCCGCGCTGATCGGAGATCCGGCGCGCGCCAACATGCTCACGGCCCTGCTCTCCGGCAAGGCGCTCACGGCGAGCGAACTGGCCCATGAGGCGGGCATCACCGCGCCAACAGCCTCAGGGCATCTGGCCAAGCTCGAAGACGCCGGCCTGCTCTGGCGCCGCAAACAGGGCCGCCACCACTACTTCGCGCTTGCCGGAACCGAGGTGGCCTCGGCTCTGGAGGCTCTCGCCGGCCTCGCCGCCTCAAAAGGCCACCTGCGCACCCGTACCGGCCCGCGAGACCACGCCCTGCGCGAGGCCCGCGTCTGCTACGATCATTTCGCCGGTTCGGCAGGCGTCCGCATCTTCGAGAGCCTCGCCGCATCGGGCGCGCTCACCGTCAACCGCGAGGCCATCACCCTCACACCCGAAGGCGAGGCGCGCATTACCGCGCTAGGCATTGACCTTGCGCCCCTCAAGGCCAAGCGCCGCCCGCTTTGCCGCGCCTGCCTCGACTGGTCCGAGCGCCGCACTCATCTCGCAGGCGCCCTCGGCGCGGCGATCCTTAGCCACGCCACCGCCAGCGGCTGGGCGACCCGCACCAAAGGGTCCCGCCTGATCACCTTCAGCAAAAAAGGCGCCTTCGAATTCGAAAGCGCCTTCCCGATCTGAATCAGAACAATTCGTCTAAAATTTTCCCCACCCCGCCTGCATTTTCTTGCTGCAAGTATTCGCGGGGGGTCTGGGGGGCTGCCCCCCCCCCCCCCAGCATCCGTCAGCCTCAGAGCGACTCCTCCAGAGCCACCACGATCGCATCGCCCATCTCGGCGGTGCTCACGGGCTGCACGCCCTCTTCGCCCAGCAGGTCCGCCGTGCGGAGGCCCTTGGCAAGCACCGCATTCACCGCCTGCTCCAGCCGGTCGGCCTCCGTGCCCTCGTCGAAGGAGTAGCGCAGCGCCATGGCAAAGCTGAGGATACAGGCGATCGGGTTCGCCTTTCCGGTGCCAGCGATGTCGGGCGCCGAGCCGTGGACCGGCTCGTAAAGCGCCTTCGGGCGGCCGTTTGCCATCGGCAGGCCAAGCGAGGCCGAGGGCAGCATGCCTAGCGAGCCTGTCAGCATGGCGGCGAGGTCGCTCAGCAGATCGCCAAACAGGTTGTCGGTGACGATCACGTCAAACTGCTTGGGCCAGCGGGTCAGCTGCATCGCCCCCGCATCGGCATACATGTGGCTCAGCTCGACCTCGGGATATTCCGCGTCATGGATCTCCTGCACAACGTCGCGCCACAGGATGCCGCTCTCCATCACGTTGGCCTTCTCCATCGAGCAAACCTTGTTGCCCCGCTTCTTGGCCAGTTCGAAGGCCGAGCGCGCAACCCGGGCGATCTCGCTCTCGGTGTAGCGCTGGGTGTTGATGCCCACGCGCTCGTTGCCTTCCTTGATGATCCCGCGCGGCTCACCAAAGTACACGCCGGAGGTCAGCTCGCGGATGATCATGATGTCGAGGCCTGCCACCACATCCTTCTTCAGCGAAGAAAAGTCGGCCAGTGCGTCGAAGCACTGGGCCGGGCGCAGGTTGGAGAACAAGTCCATCTCCTTGCGCAGTCGCAGCAGCCCGCGCTCGGGCTTCACGCTGAAATCGAGGTTGTCGTATTTCGGCCCACCCACGGCGCCGAGCAGAACCGCGTCCACTTCCTGCGCCTTGGCCATCGTGTCGTCATGCAGCGGCGTGCCGTGCTTGTCATAGGCGCAACCGCCCACCAGATCTTCGGACACGTCAAACTTGAGGCCGCGCTTGTCGCCATACCAGTCGATCACCTTGCGGACCTCGGCCATCACCTCGGGGCCAATGCCATCGCCGGGCAGGATCAGAAGGGAAGGGTTGCTCATCGCGGTCTCCTCGCAGGTCTTTGCAAAACAGGGTCGCGCGAGGGCCTACGCCCTTGGTGCAGCAGGGTCAAGCAGAGGCGGCAAGGCCTCGGCTAGCGCATCCCACACCCGGGCCACGCGCGGCACCCGCCGCACCTCCTCATGGGCCGCAAGCCACATCGGCAGCGAGGGCACTGGCGGGCCGCGCAGCACCGCCACCACGCCCGGCTCCACGTCGCCCACCATGCAGGGGCCAAAACCCAGCCCGCAGCCCGCGCAGACCAGCGCCCAATAGACCGATTGGTCATCGACCCGTGCGCCAAAGCTGTGCCGGTCGGCGGCGATCCCGAACTCGCGCATTCCCCTAATGATCCGCTCTTCCCGGTCGTTGCCCACAAGGTCCATCTGCATCAGCGCCGCAAACTCCGTCGGTAGTTCGCGCCCCTCCAGATAGCTCTCGGCGGCATAGAGCCCCATCCGCAGGTCGCCGAGACGCAGGGCAACAAGGTCGAGCTGGGTGGGCTGATACATCCGCACGGCGATGTCGGCCTCACGGAACAGCAGGTTGTCGCTGGCGTCGTTCGGCACCAGCTCGATCTGAATCTCCGGCTCCTCCCGCCGCAGCCGGGCCACGATCTCGGGCAGCATCCAGCGGCTGACCGACACCGGCGCCGTAATCCGCACCGTGCCTGCCAGCTCCTCCTCCCGGCCCGCGGCGGTGAGCTGCATCCGCATAGCCGCCTCCTGCATCGCCCGTGCCGGCTCCACCAGCGCCGCGCCCGCCTCGGTCAGCGCCAACCCCTTCGCCTCGCGCCTGAAGAGCCGGGTGGCCAGCGCCTCCTCCAGTGCCTTCACCTGCCGCCCCAGCGTCGGCTGGCTGGTGCCGAGCTGACGCGCTGCACCCGAGAGCGAGCCTGTGTCCACCACGGCAAGGAAGGCCTGCACGCGCGACCAGTCGAGGGAAGAGAGAGAATTGGCCATTCAAAAATGAATACATGACCTTCATGTTTATACAATTCACATTTGCAGATGAATAGCACAGTTTCCTCCCATCGACCCCAGCCCGGAGACAGACCAATGCCCGGAACAGCCCTTATCCTCGGCCCCACTGGCCGCTTTGGCCGCAACGCCCACATGGCCTTCTGCGAGGCGGGCTGGCGCGTGCGCCTGTTCGACCGTAGCCGTGACGACCTGTGGGATGCCGCATGGGGCGCCGATGTCATCGTCAACGGCTGGAACCCGCCCTATCAGCACTGGGCCCGCGATCTGCCCGGCCAGACCGCCCGGATCATCGAGGTCGCGCAGGCGACCGGCGCCACGGTTCTGATCCCGGCCAACGTCTACCCCTACGGAGAAGCCGCGCCCGATCTCCTGACCGCAAGCACGCCGCACGAGGCCACCAACACCCTCGGGCGCCTCCGCATCGACATGGAAGCCGCCTACGCCGCCTCCGGTGTCCGCACCATCCTGCTCCGCGCCGGGGACTTCATAGATACCGAGCCGTCAGGCAACTGGTTCGACAAGATCATAACCCCCAAGCTGAAGCGCGGCAGCTTCACCTATCCCGGCCCGCTGGACAGGCCGCACGAATGGGCCTTCCTGCCCGATGTCGCCCGCGCCGCCGTTGCCCTTGCCGGGCAGCGCAAGAGCCTGCCCCGCTTTGCCGATATCCCCTTCGTGGGCTACACACTCACCGGCACCGAGTTGCACGGCGCGCTTGAGCAGGCTTGGGGCGGCCGCCTTGCGCTCAAGTCTATGCCGTGGTGGCCACTCAGGCTCGCCGCGCCCGCTTGGCCTATGGCGCGCCACCTCGTTGAAATGTCCTACCTCTGGCGCAAACCGCACCGGTTGGACCCAGCCCCGCTCGCAGATCTCCTGCCCGCGTTCCGCTCCACCCCGCTCATCGAGGCGCTGTCTTCAGCGATCGAGCACCAGATCGACCCAGACCAGCCGGTGACGCGACGCCGCCTGTGCCGTGGCAAGGCTCAGCCCGTTTAGCGGCGCTCCTTCCAAAGGCCAGAGCACCCCGGCGCCCGCCACCTCCAATCCGGCCTGCGGGAGAACGTAATCCACCCGCAGGTTGCCGGGGCCGTCCCAATCCACCGTGTCCTGCGCAGGCGGGCCGCTGTGCCCGGAGTCAGCCTCCGCTTCGCCGCCCGGCCCCTCTGGCGCAGGGTCTTGCAGCGGGCCGCCTAACAGCGCCGCAAGCACCTCCCGCCGGCCCTCGCCATCCACCGGGTCCACGTTCACGCGCCCGGCTACAACGGCAGGCCCACCCGGCGGCCCGCCGAGGCCACCCTCCAGATAGATCTGCCACATGCGAAGCTCATCCTCTGCCCGCCGCCCATTGCGATCCTCGTCGCCGTCAAACACCGGCGGGGTGGCGGAAAGCGCCAGCAGATGCAGCGCCCCCCCCGGCAACTCCACCGGCACATCCCAATGCGCCACGGAGGAGAGCCGCTGCACCGTCGCCGCGTCACCCGTGGCAAACCAAGGGTCGCCCCCCGGAACATCGCGCCAAAGCACGGTGGTCAGCTCGGTCACATCGCCCAACGGGTAGCGGCTGAGCACCGCCATGCTGCCCTCGCCGGGAAACCGGCCAAAACCCTGCGCATCCTCCGGCTCCTCCACCCGTCCGTCGCCATCTAGGTCCAGCCCGCTGCGCACCCCGGTGTTGCCCGGCGCGGTGAAGAGGTGAGGGTAGGGGGCGCCCGCCTTGGCCAAACGCCCTTCAAGCGCCTCCAGCGTGGCACCTTGAGCGTCCATGTCGATGCCGGTCAGCAACAGCACATCTGCATCGGCCGCGCGGATCACCTCCACTACGGCCTCAACCTGCGGCTCGCCTCTCAGGATATCGCGTAGCAAAAGCCCCGGTCCCTTGCGGGTCAGCTCCGGCGAAAAGCTCGCGATCCGAACAGTCTCGGCCGATGCGGGTGTGACGAGGAGCGCCGCAACCGCGGCAAGCGTCAGGCAGTGGCCAGCGTGTCGGTCACGTCGCCTTGCTGTTTCGCCTCGCTGGTGCGGCGGCGCTTCTGCTCGATCATCGAGGCGATCCGCCCCATGGCGATCCCGCGCATGAACAGCGAAGAAGGAAGGAATGCCCATGCCGCCATCGTCCAGATCAGGGTCTGCGGGGCCTCCATAGCGAGCGGGCTGAACACCACTGCCGCCATTTTGGCCACCGCCGGTGCCACGAAGGGTAGCAGGAAACCGAGGGTGATGTTGAGCCTTGCGTCGCGGTTCAGCCGGTCCACCACATCGCCGCCCGTTGTCGGGTCGAAGGTGGGCAGGTTCACCCAAACGTTGAAGGCGCCCGAGCGGGTGGGCCAGCCGCCCGCGCGGATGTAGATCACGAAGACCGCCAGCGAGATCAGCGAAGTCAGGTAAGAGATGCCCGCCGCCGAGCGCACGAGGTCCACATGCTCCGGGCTGACAGATGCAGGCAGGCTCAGGAGTACGAGCTGCACAGGGCTGTAAGGAAAGTCGATCGCATCGCCGATGAGCCGACCGACGGCCTCGGTGAACACGGTGAGCCCACTCTCTTCCACCTGCCCACGGCAGAGCATGGTCAGCAAGAAGACGGTGACGAAAAGCGTGATGAATCTCAGCCGGTTGAACGGCGGCGCATCCCGAAATTCCACAAGACTCGGATAGTGTGAGGCGTATTCAAAGATCGTCAGGCCCGCTGCAAACAGGGCCAGCAGCGCGGTGACCTGCGCGGCATCAGGGCCGATGCGCGGCAGCAGCAGAGAAGGCGTTGCAATCAGCAACGCGACAAGTCCTGCGCGCACCAAGGCGCCTGTGATCCGGGTGATCACTGCTCGATCCCTTTCCCGCAGCCGGCTCCAGTGCATTGCCGAAGGCCGTTGTCCGCGGTGTTCCGCCGATTAAGACGGTATGCCTCAACTTTGCCCAATTTTTGCCGTCTTTCGTTTGCCACCACAAGGTTCGGTTAAGGTTAACGAAATCAATTTGGCAGTTTCGCGGGCCAACTGGTGCGGCTTTGCATCAAATTGCTGGCAGAAAGGTGGCCGTCCGGGGTGCAATCGCAACATATTGTGGATGCAGCAAAATTCGCCCCAACGCGAACCTGCCCTGTGCCTCGAGCTGACACGGATTAGTTGAATCGCCGAAGAAAACCCTCAACCCAAGCAGAGAGCCACATTCTGCGGGGCAGGTCGCCGAGGTTGATCTGGATCAAGACATATTCACAAAATAGAATGTAATATCATCGGGACTCATCAAGGAGACCCGATCATGCAACCCCAATCCCGCACAGGCTACGTGCCTCTCTATTTCCTCGCCGCCCTGGGCGCGGGTGGCCTCATGGTTACCTTCTTTCTCTACCTGATGTTCTGGGTGCCGCACCCCGGTCAGACCGTGCCGGTGTTCGAAGATATCCTGGCCGCCTTCCTCGCAGGCACGCCGCTGACGAGGGCGATGATCGTCACCGCATGGGCCGGCATCGCCACATTCGCCTTCCTTATGTTTCGCTCGCTCGTCTGGAACCTGCGCACCCTTGCCGCCTTCCGCGCAACGCCGGGCTTCGATGCGCTCATGGGCTCCAACGCGGGCAGCCAACTCATGGCCGTGCCGCTGGCGCTGGCCATGGCGGTGAACGGCGGCTTCATCCTCGGCCTCGTTTTCGTGCCTGGGCTGTGGAACGCGGTCGAATATCTCTTCCCCCTCGCCATGGTGACCTTCCTCGCCATCGGAGGCTGCGGGCTCAGGCTCTATGGCCGATTCCTCGCCGCGCGGATCGGAAAGGGTGGCATCGACTGTGCGAGTAACAACAGCTTCTCCCAGACCCTGCCCGCTTTTGCCTTTGCCATGGTGGGTGTCGGCCTCGCCGCGCCGGCTGCAATGAGCGCGGTCAAGGAAACGGTCGCTGTGTCGCTCATGCTGTCGAGTTTCTTCATCCTGCTGGCGCTGGTGATCGCACTGGTCACCATGATCATGGGCCTGCGCGCCATGATGGAGCACGGCGCCAACCCCGAGGCCGCGCCGACCCTGCTCATCGCCATCCCGCTCCTGACCGTTGTCGCCATCGCCTGGCTCCGCCAAAGCCACGGGCTGCACGCCCAACTCGATATGCACGGCGGCCCGGCGGCCAGCTTCACCCTGCTGCTACCGCTCCTTGCCCTGCAACTCATCACCGGCCTCTTCGGTCTGACAGTTCTGCGGACCCAGGGCTACTTCGCCCGCTTCATCTCCGGCCCCGAGCGCTCTCCCGCCAGCTATGCGCTGGTCTGCCCCGGCGTGGCGCTCTCCGTCATGCTCCAGTTCTTCGTGAACAAGGGTCTCGTCGGCGCAGGCGTGATCGAAAAGTTCTCCGCCGTGTACTGGGCCGCGACCACCCCGGCGCTTCTTGTGCAAGTCGCCACCATCGCCCTGGTGCTCAAGCTTAACGCCAAGCACTTCGGCGGCGGGCGCACACCGATCGCATTGGCGGTGTAGCGCGCCACCCAACAAAAAAGGGGGCCGCAAAGGCCCCCTTCTGCTGTTCTCAGCCGAGCTTCACACCCAAGGCCGCTCCTGCGCCGCCTTCGCCTCGAAGCTCTCGATGCTGGCTGCCTTCTCCATCGTCAGGCCAATGTCATCCAGCCCGTTCAGCAGGCAGTGCTTTTTGAACGGGTCCAGATCGAAGGTCACCTTGCCGCCATCCGGCCCGGTGATCTCCTGCGCTTCCAGATCCACCGTCACCACCGCGTTGGCGCCGCGCTCGGCGTCGTCCATCAGCTTGTCCACATCTTCCTGCGGCAGCACGATCGGCAGGATGCCGTTCTTGAAGCAGTTGTTGTAGAAGATGTCGGCGAAGCTGGTGGAGATCACGCAGCGAATTCCAAAGTCGGCCAGAGCCCAAGGCGCATGCTCGCGCGAGGAGCCACAGCCAAAGTTGTCGCCCGCGACGATGATCTTGGCCTCGCGATAAGCCGGCTTGTTCAGCACGAAATCCTCGATCTCGTTGCCCTGCCGGTCATAGCGCATCTCGTCAAAGAGGTTCACGCCAAGGCCGGAGCGCTTGATCGTCTTCAGGAACACCTTGGGGATGATCATGTCGGTGTCGATGTTGACCAGCGGCATGGGCGCCGCGATCCCGGTGAGTTTGTCGAATTTTTCCATATCGGTCGTCCTTATCCGGCGGTCCGGGCGGCATGGGCCGCGAGGTAATCGCCGTAGGTTTCAGTATCGGGGCCACGCGGGGCGAGGAACTCCTCGGCCTCCGCCTGCGGCAGCGCGATGGTCACGGCACGGGCCTTGGCCGTGTCGAACTCGGCTTCCGTGAGCGGCCCGTCGCCCTTGTTCACGAGGGTCATCACTTCCGCGAAGGAGGGAATGGGCACGAGCACCAGCCCGCCGGGATTATCCAGCGCGCTGAGCTCGCCCCAAGGGCCCACCTTATGAGGAGCGAGGGCGCTCACATCATCTCCCGAACATCGGTCAGCTTGCCGGTGATCGCCGCCGCAGCCGCCATGGCCGGGCTCACCAGATGGGTACGGCCCTTGTAGCCCTGCCGCCCCTCGAAGTTGCGGTTCGAGGTGGAGGCGCAGCGCTCGCCCTCGGCCAGCTGGTCGGGATTCATCGCAAGGCACATCGAGCAGCCCGCGAGGCGCCACTCGAAGCCGGCTTCCTTGAAGATGTCCGCAAGGCCCTCTTCTTCGGCCTGCGCCCGCACGAGGCCGGAGCCGGGCACCACCATGGCGCGCATCCCGTCCTTCACCTTCTTGCCCTTCAAAATCGCCGCGGCGGCCCGCAGGTCTTCGATCCGGCCGTTGGTGCAGGAGCCGATGAACACCGTGTCGATCTCGATATCGCTCAGTTTCTGGCCCGCCGTCAGCCCCATGTACTCGATCGAGCGCCGCGCGGCCTCGACCTTGCCACCCTTGAAGCTCTCAGGTGCAGGCACGACTTCGGTGATCGGCAGCACGTCCTCGGGCGAGGTGCCCCATGTGACCACGGGGGCGATATCCTCGCCCTTTATGGTGATGACCATGTCCCAATGGGCGTCATCATCCGAGTAGAGCGTCTTCCACCAGTTCAGCGCGGCTTCCCACTGCGCACCCTTGGGGGCGTGGGGGCGGCCTTTGACATATTCATAGGTGGTCTCGTCGGGGGCGATAAGGCCCGCACGGGCACCGCCTTCGATGGCCATGTTGCACACGGTCATCCGGCCTTCCATCGACAGCGCGCGGATCGCCTCGCCGCAATACTCGATCACGTAGCCGGTGCCACCGCCGGTGCCGGTGTGGCCGATCACGCTGAGGGTGATGTCCTTCGCGGTCACGCCGGGCCGGAGCTGGCCGGTGATCTCCACCTTCATGTTCTTCGACTTCTTCTGGATCAGCGTCTGGGTGGCCAGCACATGCTCCACCTCCGAGGTGCCGATGCCGTGGGCCAGCGCCCCAAATGCGCCGTGGGTGGCGGTGTGGCTGTCGCCGCAGACCACGGTCATGCCCGGCAGCGTCCAGCCCTGCTCAGGACCGACGATGTGGACGATGCCCTGCCGGATGTCGCTCACCGGGTAATAATGCACGCCGAATTCCTTGGCGTTCTTGTCCAGCGCCTCCACCTGAATGCGGCTGTCTTCGGTCATCTGGCTCGGATCGTCGCGGCCTGCCGTGGTGGGCACATTGTGGTCCGGCACGGCGATGGTCTTATCGGGGGCATGCACCTTGCGGCCCGACATGCGCAGCCCTTCAAATGCCTGCGGGCTGGTCACCTCGTGAACGAGGTGCCGGTCGATGTAGAGCAGGCAGGTGCCATCCTCGGCCTCATGGGCCACATGGGCATCCCAGATTTTGTCATAGAGTGTCTTGGGGGACATCGGTCCTCTCCCTTGATAGTCTTTGGGGGTTCGAGTCTGGAGGGCGCACCAATGGCGCCGCGCCTCATAGCGAGGCGAGGATCGTCAGGGTCGCGCCAAAGAACCGCCACGGCAGGCGGGCCCGGTCGTCCATATCGAAAACCACTCTCATGACCCGGGGAGATACACCCGCAAGGCCTTTGCGGCAAGAGGAGTCGCGCCTGTGCCGCGACCTCCCCCGTGGGGTGGTGCGAGACCCTCTGCCGGCAGTTTTGGTACGGAATCTGCCGTATCGCCAGACACTTGCCCCACGTTCCCTCGCCGTGCCACGATAGCGGAGGAGGTGGGATCGGATGAACCCCGACGAGCAGTCACAGCAGATCGAAGCGCTGCAACAGCATTTCACCGGCCTTCTCGGGCTGGCCGAGAGCTTCCTCGTCTCCATGCTCCAGCCCTGGCGGCTCTACCAACTCGCCATCGTCGTCGGCCTCTTCGCGGCCGCATGGCTGGTCCGCAAAGCGGTGTCGCCCCGTATGCGCGGCTGGATGCGCACGTTGGAGGGCCGACCGAAGTGGCAGCTCCGCGTGCTGCTCGTGCTGGAACAGCGGCTCACGCTGATTTTCTTCGTGATGTTCGCATGGGCCACCTTCTGGATAATGAAGGAGGTCACCTGGCCCTCCCGCAGCTACATTATCGGCATCGTGGCCACCATCGCCACGGCTTGGCTGATCATCGGCCTCGCCACCCGCCTGATCCGCAACCAGTTTCTCCGCCGTGTGGTACGCTGGGGCGCGTGGATATGGGTCACGCTCTACTTCCTTGGTCTCTGGGAGGGCGCCTCCGACCTGATGGAGGGCGTCGCGCTGGAGGTAGGCGAGTTCCGCCTCTCGGTCCTCGGTCTGCTGAAGGCGCTGATCATCACCGGTCTGTTGTTCTTCTTCGCCCGCGTTATCCTCAAGGGCGCGCAGGGCAAGATCCGCACCAACAAAGACATCTCGCCCTCGATGCAGGAACTGATCATCAAGGTCCTGCAAATCGTCCTCTTCGGCGCGGCCTTCTTCCTCGGCCTGAAGGCCGTCGGCTTCGACCTGACCGGCCTCGCCGTGCTCTCCGGTGCCATCGGTATCGGCCTCGGTTTCGGCTTGCAAAAGGTCGTCTCCAACCTCGTCTCGGGCGTGATCATCCTGCTCGACAAGTCTATCAAGCCGGGCGACGTGATCTCGCTGGGCGATACTTTCGGTTGGATCAATTCGCTCGGCGCACGCTACGTCTCGGTCGTCACCCGCGACGGCAAGGAATACCTGATCCCGAACGAAGACCTCATCACCGGGCAGGTGGTGAACTGGTCGCACTCCAACGATTACGTCCGGCTCGATATCTTCTTCGGCACCGCCTACCACGACGATCCGCACGCCGTCCGCAAGATCGCCATCGAGGCGGCCAAGAGCGTCGACCGGGTGCTCACATGGCGCCCGCCGGTGTGCCATATTGTGGGCTTTGGCGACAGCTCGGTGGATTACATCCTGCGCTTCTGGATCGAAGACCCGACAGGCGGCCTGACCAACATCCGCGGCAACGTGTTCCTCGCGCTCTGGGATGCCTTCAAGGAGAATGACATCTCCATCCCCTTCCCGCAGCGTGAAGTCCGGATGCTGGCCGACGAAGACCCGTCACAGCCAGCCGATGCAAAGAACAAGGCCGAGGCCGCAGGCAAGGCAGACTGACCAGCACCGTCAGGTCGCACGGCCTAACGCCCCTAAACGCTACCCCACGCGCTCCGGTGGCCAGGGCCGGGAATCCTCTGCGGCGATCCACGCCTGCACCCACTCCGGCAGCACCTTGCCCGGATGGTCGGCAATCCCCAGTGCCTCCATCACTTCCACCGGCGGCACAATGCCCGCCGCGCCCGTCACCGCACTCCGAAACACCGCCTGCCCGCAGCAGGTCTCGCCCCGCCACATGCTCTGCTCGATGTAAATGAACCGATGGTCCCAGCCGATCATCCGGCTCTGGGTGGAGAACTTCTGAAACATGGTGATCCGCTTGCGGTAGCGCACTGCCGAGCCTGCAATGGTCAGCCCCCAGCGCTTTGCCCGCAGCACCGGCACCAGCCCGGTGCGCCGTGCAAGCGGGATGCGGCCCAGATCGTAGAGCGTGAGCGTGCGCCCGTTGTTCAGCTCCATCCAGAAATCCAGATCCCACGGCCAGCAGCGGTGGTGGCTGATGTGGGTGCCGTCAAAGGGCAGGGCGGGCTGGCGGCCTGCGAGCCAGAGCTCCTTGGCCATGCGGATGAAAGGGTACATGCGGCGCACCCTGCGCCGCCTGCCGCCAGCGTCAATCGCGACGTCACGGCACGGTTAAGCCTGTTGCAACTCTGGCCTGCCATGAATACCTACATCGCGGCCATTACGGAGACCCGCCCATGCTGATGATCTACCAGTTGCTCGACCTCATCCTCGGTGTGGTCTTCTTCATCATGCTGGCCCACGTGATCATGAGCTGGCTGATCTCCTTCCAGATTCTCAACCTGCGCCAACCCTTCGTCTATCAGCTGTGGGATGGCCTCAATCGCCTGCTCGAGCCGGTCTACCGCCCGATCCGCCGCGTGCTGCCCGACACCGGCGCGCTCGATCTTGCGCCTCTGGTCGCCTTCATCGTGGTGATCGCCCTGCGCAACATCATTCTTCCCGGCGTGTTCCAGCAACTGATCTGAGCGGCCCACGCGGGCAAAACCTCACGCCCACCTCTTAAAATCGTGACCGAAATCCCCTATCTTGAGGGCACCATCGCGGAAATTTCTGCCGCGGGGGGCAAGAAAAGTCATTCAAACCTCATCAAGTCATTTCGGGAGATCGAACCTATGGCGAACAATATCAAAGCAGCAGACTGGCGCGTTGCCGGCCTTGCCCAGATCGGCGGTGCAGCCGCCGTCGGCGGCGGCGTCTGGACCTTCGAGATGCGCAGCGCAACGGCCAACCATCGCGGTACCTATACCTTCACCGGCTACGGCCTCGGCGTGGGCGGCTCGCTCGGCGGCGCATCCATGCCCGATTTCAGCACCGGTGGCCTCAGCTACACCGACCTCGAGTGCGAACGCGCCTTCAGCGCCGACGACCTGCACGGCAGCGCCGGGCGGCTGACCACGGCAGGCGCCGGGCTCTCGGTCGGCTACGGCGTGACCATCATTACCGCCTTCAACTGGGGCGGCTACATGTTCTCCAGCCAGGAGTGCTTCGGCGGCACCATCGGCGTGGGCGCTTCGGCCATCACCACCGCCGGCATGTGGCACCGGATCGGCTAGCGCCGGGTTCCGGTTGCGGCGCCTTTGGCGCGGGGGGTAGGTAGGGGCAACTTCCCCTCACTCGGCCCCCGCCCATGCCCGCCCAAACCGCGCCTTCCGAATTTCTTCATTCCGTCTTCGGCTTCCCCGAGTTTCGCCCGGGGCAGGAAGAGATTGTCACTTCGGTGCTGTCCGGCGAGCCGACCCTCGCCATCATGCCCACCGGCGGCGGCAAGTCGCTCTGCTACCAGCTCCCCGCGCTCTGCCGTGAGGGGGCCACCCTGGTGATCTCCCCCCTCATCGCCCTCATGCGCGATCAGGTCGCCGCCCTGCGTGGCCTTGGCGTGGAGGCGGGCGCGCTCTGCTCGGCCAACACCGAGGAAGAGACCGATGCCGTCTTTCGCGCCATCGACGAGGGCAGCCTAAAGATCCTCTACATGGCCCCCGAGCGCCTGCGCTCCTCTGGCACCGAGCGCCTGCTGCGCCGTGCCGGCGTGCAGCTCATCGCGGTGGACGAGGCCCATTGCGTCAGCCAATGGGGCCATGACTTCCGCCCCGATTACCTCGAGATCGGCCCACTCTGCGCCCGCATGGGCGTGCCGCTGGCCGCCTTCACCGCAACAGCGGATGCCGAAACGCAGGAAGAGATCGTCACCCGGCTATTCGGCGGCACCCCTCCCCGCGCCTTCCTCCGCGGTTTCGACCGGCCCAACATCCGCCTCGCCTTCGAGGCCAAGGACAAGCCGCGCAATCAGATGCTCGCCTTCGCCGCCGCCCGGCGCGGGCAGGCTGGCATCATCTATTGTGGCACCCGCGCGCGAACCGAAAGCATCGCCGCCGCCCTCACCGCCGAAGGCCACGCCGCTGTGGCCTATCACGCCGGGATGGAAGCCGAGCCGCGCCGCGAGGTCGAGCGCCGGTTCCAGGCCGAGGACGGGTTGATCGTGGTGGCCACGGTCGCCTTCGGCATGGGCGTCGACAAGCCCGATATCCGCTGGGTGCTCCATGCCGATCTGCCTAAGTCGATCGAGAGCTACTATCAGGAGATCGGCCGCGCCGGGCGCGACGGGTTGCCCGCCGACACGCTCACCCTCTACGGGCCGGACGACATACGCCTGCGCCGGTCGCAGGTCGACGAGTCGCTCGCCCCGCCCGAGCGCCGCGTGGCCGACCACGGCCGCCTCAACGCGCTCCTCGGCCTTGCCGAGGCGCAGGGCTGCCGCCGCAAGCTGCTGCTGGGCTACTTCGGCGAGGAGAGCGACGACTGCGGCAACTGCGACCTCTGCGAAAAGCCCCCCGAGGTCTTCGACGGCACTGAGGCCGTCCGCATGGCGCTCTCCGCCGCGCTGCGCACCGGCGAGTGGTTTGGCGCGGGCCACCTGACCGATATCCTGCTCGGCATCGAAACCGACAAGGTCCGCCAGCGCGGCCATACCGACCTGCCCACCTTCGGCGTCGGCACCAAGCACAGCCGCAAGGTCTGGCAGGCGGTGTTCCGGCAGATCATGGGCCTCGACCTCATGCGCCCCGACCCCGAGCGCCACGGCGCCCTGCGGATGACCGAGGCCGCCCGCCCAATCCTGCGCGGCGAGGCCAGTATCACCCTGCGCCGCGATTCCATCGCCAAGGCCGATACCGCCCGCCGCCCGGCCGTGAAGATGCTGGTGAGCGAAGAAGACGCGCCGCTGCTCTCGGCCCTCAAGGCCAAGCGCCGCGCCTTGGCCGAGGCACAGCGCGTGCCGGCCTACGTGGTCTTCCCCGACCGCACGCTGATCGAAATGGTCGAGCAACGGCCCGAAACGCTGGATCAGATGGCGCAGGTGAGCGGCGTCGGCGCCAAGAAGCTGGAGCGCTACGGCGCCGAGTTTCTGGCCGTCCTGACCGGCGAGACCACGCCGGAGATGCACCCGGCACGGCGCGAGATGGCCGCGCGGGGGCAGGGCGAAGCCTTCGACCGATTGCAGGAGGCCGTGCAGCAACTCTACCGAGGCGAAGACGGCACCGAGAAACCGCTCTCCTGCGACACCGCCCTGCTGCGCCGCATCGTCAAGGCCGCACCCGCCAACATCGACGCGCTGGGAAGGGTGCAGGGCATGAGCGAGCGCCACGTCGACCGCTTCGGCCCGGCTTTCCTCGCGGCACTGGCAAGCGAGTAGCGGCCGCTCGTCAACCGCCCCGGCGGTTTCCTCGCATCCGCCGGGGCGCGGCGAAGACGCCTCGAAGGGCGGATGAGCCTCCCCGGTTCACCTCGCCCGCGACACCCGCTAAAAGCCCCTCATGCTCATCGTGATCTCCCCCGCCAAGCGACTCGACTGGCAGCCGCGCGATCTCGCCCAAACTGCGCCGGCCTTTCCCGAAGACGCCGCCAAACTGGCCCGCGCCGGTGCCAAACTCTCGCGGCCAGCGCTGCAAAAGTTGATGGGTATTTCGCCCGATCTGGCCAAGCTCAACCAGGACCGGTTCCGCGCCTTCTCGCCCGAGCCGGAGGCCGAGGCGACCCGTCCCGCCGCCTTTGCGTTCGCGGGCGACACCTACACCGGGCTTGAGGCCGCCTCGCTCGACCCAGACGAGCTCGATTGGGCACAGGATCACCTGCGTATTCTCTCCGGCCTCTACGGTTTGCTCCGCCCCCGCGACGCGATACAGCCCTACCGGCTCGAGATGGGCTCGCGGCTGAAGGTCGGCCGCAACCCCAGCCTTTACGCCCATTGGGGCGACCGTCTGGCCAAGGCGCTCACCGCGCAGGCCGAGGCGCTGGGCACCGACACGCTCGTCAACTGCGCCAGCCAGGAGTATTTCGGCGCGGTCGATCCCAAGGCGCTGGGCGGGCTGACGGTCACCACCCCGCGCTTTCTTGAAGAAAAGCCGGGCGGCCCGAAGCAGGTCAGCTTTTTCGCCAAGCAGGCGCGCGGAGCGATGGCGCGGTTCATCATCCAGAACCGGCTTCAATCTGCCACCGCGCTGGAAAGTTTCGACACCGGCGGCTATCGCTTCCGCCCCGATCTTTCCGAACCCGGCGCGCCCACCTTCTCGCGGCCAGACACCACGGCCTGAGCCGCACGGGCCTTAGCCCACAAGCGCCGGTTCTGGCTTTGCCGGCAGGTCGAAAGGCTCCGCTACTGCGGGCGCGTGAATGGCGATCTGCTCGTGAATGAGCTGCTTTTTCAAAGGTTTGGTCAGGTAATGGTCCAGCCCGGCGGCCAGAATCGCCTCTTCGTCTCCGGCCATCGCATGTGCCGTCATCGCCACCACCGGCACGCGCGGCCAACCATTCTCGGCCTCCAGTATGCGGATCGCGCGGGTGGCTGATTTGCCGTCCATCTCCGGCATCGAGATATCCATGAACACCATGTCGGGACGCTCCAGCGCGTAGCGCTCCACTGCCTCCCGACCGTTCTCTGCAAAGCTCAGCTCGATGTTCAGCTGCTTCAGCATCTGCGAGAAGACCAGCCGGTTCGTAGCGTTGTCCTCCGCTGCCAGTATCCGCATCACGCGCCCCGGCGTGTCATGGGCGGCGGCCCGCACCGGATCTGCCACAGGCTCGGGCGTGGCCTCGGCGGGGGAGGTCTCCCGGGCGACCTCAGCCGAACTCAGCCGCAAAGGCTCTGGCGCGAGGCTGGCGTAAACCTCTGCCATCTCCGCGTTGCGGTAGGGGTAAGAGATCACGTGATCCACCCCCGTGCCCGCCAGCGCGCCCCGTACCCCCTGCTGACCTTGCCGCAACACGCAAAGCACCTTCGTGCGCGGCAGCTCCCCGCGTAACTCCCGCACAAGGTCAGCGAGGCCAAGGGCCATGAAATCACTGTCGATCGCCACGAGGTCCGGCTCCGGCCCCTCGGCGATGAGGCTGCGCAACACTTCCGGCGCACGGGCCACCTCGATCTCCAGTCCCGTCACCTCCGATCTGCTGCGGGCCACGGTCGCCCCGGCCTTTGAGGCCGTCGCCGCAATGATCCGCGGTGCCTTCCCTTCAGGCCAGCGGCCGATCTTCACCGCAGGTGCTTCGGCCGGCAGGCTCAGGTCCACGCTGAAAGTGGTGCCCTTTCCCTGCTCCGAAACAAAGCCGATCTGGCCGCCCATCAGCTCCACCAACTGCCGGGTGATCGCAAGGCCCAGCCCAGTCCCCTCGAACTTGCGGTTCCCCTCGTCCTGTACCTGGTTGAACTGGCCGAAAATATGCTCGCGCATGTCACCCGGAATGCCGATGCCGGTATCCTCCACCGCGATCCGCAGCCCCCAGGGCGCACCCGCCTCACGCGGCGCGGCGGCGCGCACCTCGATCCGAACAAAGCCGTTTTCGGTGAACTTGATCGCATTGCCGAGCAGGTTCACCACCACCTGTCGCAGCCGCTTCTGGTCAGCGGTCACCATGACGGGCGCATCGGGCGCATAGTCCAGCAACAGGTCCAGCCCGCGCTCCTTGGCGACGGGCATCGAGAGCGTCACCACCTCGCAGAGCATCGCTTCGAGGTCGAAGGCCTCGGGGTAGAGCTCCAGCTTCTCCGCCTCCGCGCGGGAGAAATCGAGCACATCGTTGATGATCTCCAGCAGCGCCTCGCCCGAGTTGCGGATGGTGCGGATGAACAGCGCCTGCTCCTCGTCCACCCCGGTGTCGAGCAGCAGATCGGCCATGCCAACGACCCCGTTCATCGGCGTGCGCAGCTCGTGGCTCATCTTGGCCAGAAAAGCCGACTTGGCCCGGGTGGCGGCCTCCGCAGCATCCCGCGCCTTCTTCAACTCCCGCTGCTGGCGCATGTTATGGGTGATGTCGATGCCGAGGCAGACCATGTCTCCATTGGCGCTGCGCCTGTCGTGCAGCCGCAGGTAACGCCCGTCAAACAGGCGGATCGTCATGTCGGGGATCGTCTCGGTATCCCACCGATCGAGCATCGAGGTGATCCAGTCGCCGGGGGAGCTGTCGCCCGGGTCGATCAGCCCCTCCTCCACCGCGAGGCGCAGCATGTCGATATAGGTGATGCCCGGCGCCATCGACTCCAGCCCCTCGAAAAGCGAGAGCCACGCGGAGTTGGCGGCCACCAGCCTGTCCTCGGCGTCGAATACGGCAAAGCCGTCCGTCACCGTCTCGACCGAATCCCACAGCCGTCGCTCGGCGATGGTGGCGGCCTTTTCGGCCTTTTCGAGGTTGGCGCGGGTCTCCTGCGCCACGCCCTTCATCGTCTCGGCCTCTTCCTTCAGCGCATGGGCCTGCGCCCGCGTGGTGGCGACCACCTCGCGCTGGGCGATGATCGTATCGGAGAGCTTCAGCGCATGGTCAGAGAGCTTCCGGTTCGCCGCCATCAGCTCACGGCTCTTCAGCTCCAGCATCCGCTCAGCCGCCAGCCGGCCCCGCCGTTCTCTCGCCAGCTTGTCCGTGAGTGACATATCTCGGCTCCCCATCGCTCGGGGCGCGCGAGAATCATGGTTAAGGCGCCCTCGGCACCGGTTTTGCCTGCTTTCGGTTTAAACCGTCTTAACGTGAATTGAGCGTTCACAACTCCTCCGCGCCACTGGACTCGCGTCGCAGCGCCATGCCACCATCGCCGCGGATTCAACGCATTTCAGATCCGAGGTCATTACCCATGCGCCGCCTCCTCGCGCCCCTTCTCTGCCTGCTGCTTCTTGCCGTCACCGGCCTGCCTGTCACCGCCCAGCAGGGGCCCGGCGCGCCTGCGCCGATCCCCGAGCGGCGGCTGATCCCCGAGAAGGACACCGACTTTTACGGTGCCGACCTGCGCGCGCTTTTCGATACCTCCTACGATGCCTGCCGCACTGCCTGCCTTGCCGATACCGCCTGCGGGGCCTTCACGTTCAACGCACGTTCCAACGCCTGCTTCCCCAAGCGCGGGGTCGAGCGGCGCGAGCCCTATGAGGGGGCGCAATCCGCCACCGTCGTCTCCGAAGCCCCGGATCGCATCGCGCTCGCGCGCAGCCGCGCCGCCGAGCTGGCCTTCCTGCGCCCCGGAGACCTCACCTCCGCCCGCGACTTCGCCGAGGGCATGGCGGGCCTGCACTCCCCCGCCGGCTGGACACTGGATCGCCTGCAATCCGGCGCGCTCGAAGCCTTCCGCAATGGCAATGCCCGCGAGGCGATGATCTGGATGGGCCCGGCCGTGGTGCTGGCGGACCGCGATGATCAGTGGATCGACTATGCCCGTTACGCGCTGGACGCGACGGGTGAGAACAGCTCCCAGAAGCGCCAGTATGACCGCCGCGCGCTCATGGGCGCGATCAACGGCTACCTGCGGGCCGATACGCCCTCCGAGCAGGCTTCCGCCCTCAAGGTCTTGGCCTCCGCGCTGGAGCGGGCAGGCCGCGGGCGTGATATGATCCCCGCCCTCCGCCTCGCACAGGCCACCCTGCCCGACCCGGGCACGCAGGCCGCACTGGATGATGCGCTGGGCAAATACGGCTTCCGCGTCACCGACGATCAGGTGGACCCGAACCCCGTTGTGCCTCGCGTCTGCGCCACCTTCTCCGAACGGCTGGCCGAGAGCGGCACCGATTACGCGCCCTATGTGTCTCTGCCCGGCACCTCCTTCACCGCCGAGGCCTCGGGCAACCAGCTCTGCATCGAGGGTCTGGTGCATGGCGAGCGCTACCGCGTTGTGCTCCGCGCGGGCCTGCCCTCTGCCACTGGCGAGAAGATGGCCAAGGATGTCGAGCTTTCTTTCTACGTCCGCGACCGCGCCGCGCAGGTGCGCTTCCCGGGCCGTGCCTACGTTCTGCCCAAAACCACCGATGCGGCGATCCCGATTGTCACAGTCAACACCGAAGAGGTCGACCTCACCCTGCACCGCGTCTCCGACCGCAACCTGCTCCGGGTGATCCAAGAAAGCTACTTCGGCCGCCCGCTCAATGAGTGGGAAGAAGACTATTTCGAAGGCGACATCGCCGAGACCGTCTGGGAAGGCACCGGCCACATGGAGCGGCGCCTGAACGAGGATGTCACCACCCGCCTGCCGATGGCCGAGGCCATCGCCGATCTGCCCGCCGGGGTCTATGCCCTCAAGGCCGCCATCCGGGGCGCCGACCCCTATGAGAACCCGGCAGCCACACAGTGGTTCGTGATCTCCGACATCGGCCTCGCCTCCATGTCGGGGGCCGATGGGCTGCACGTCTTCACCCGCTCCCTCACCAGTGCCGACCCGATCGAGGGCCTCTCCGTCACCCTGCTGTCGCGCTCCAACCGCGAACTGGGGCAGGCCACCACCGACGCGCAGGGCTACGCCAAGTTCGAGCCGGGGCTGACCCTCGGGCGCGGCGGCGCGGCTCCCGCGATGGTGCTGGTCAAGAACGGCGAAGAAGATATGGGCTTCCTGTCGCTCACCGATCCCTCCTTCGATCTCTCCGACCGGGGCGTCGAGGGCCGCGAGCCTGCCGGCGCGGTGGATGCCTTCCTCACCACCGACCGCGGCGCCTACCGCGCGGGTGAAACCATCTATGCCACCGCTCTGGTGCGCGACGCCAAGGCCGAGGCCGTCCAAGGCCTGCCGCTCACCGCCATCCTGACCCGCCCTGACGGGGTGGAATACGCCCGCCACTTCTCCGCCGAAGGCGTCGACGGCGGCCATGTATTCTCCATGCCCGTCTCCGGTGCCGCCCCGCGCGGCGCATGGTCCCTCGCGCTCCACGCCGACCCGAAAGCGCCGCCCATCGCCACCAAAACCGTGCTGGTGGAAGATTTCCTGCCCGAACGCATCGACTTCTCCATCGCGGTGCCCACCGAGGGGCTAACCGAGGGTGAGGTCGTGGCGGACATCGAGGTGCGCTATCTATTTGGCGCGCCCGGCGCGGGCCTTCCGGTCGAGGGCGAGCTACGCATCTCGCCCCGCCGCCAGCTTGAGGGATTTGCGGGCTACCACTTCGGCACCCACAACAGCGGGGCACGCCCGCAAACCTCATACCTGAACAACACCACCACCGATGACGAGGGCATGGCGCAACTTGCGCTCGACATGCCCGGCGAGATGGAAGCCTTCGACGGTCCCATCGAGGCCCGCCTGACCGTGCGCGTGGCCGAAGGCTCCGGCCGCCCGGTGGAGCGCCGCGAGGCCGTGGTGACCGGTCCGGGCAAGCCGATGATCGGTATCAAGCCCGCCTTTGAAGGGGTCGTGCCCGAAGGCACCGAGGCCGCCTTCTCGGTGATCGCTGTCGATGCCGACCTTGCCCCCACTGAAATGTCCGTGAAATGGACCCTGAATCGCGTCACCCGCCGCTACCAGTGGTACTCCGAATACGGCGCGTGGAACTGGGAGCCGATCACCCGCCGCGAGCGCATCGCCACTGGCGAAGGCCGCCTTGGCGAAACGCCCCTGCAGGTCGCCGGCCTCGTCGACTGGGGCAACTACGAGCTTGTCGTCGAGCGGGTCGACGGTGCCTTCACCGCCGCCTCCTACGAGTTCTATGCCGGCTGGTATGCCCCGGCGGATGTCTCCTCCACGCCAGACACGCTCGACGTGTCGCTCGATGCCGAAAGCTACAAGCCGGGCGATACCGCCACCCTGCGGATCGTCCCGCGATACTCCGGCAAGGCGCTGGTGACGGTCGTCTCCAACCGCCTGATCGACATGAAAACCGTCGATGTCGAAGCCGAGACCGATACGCTCGTGCAACTGCCCGTCACCGATGACTGGGGCGCAGGTGCCTATGTGAGCGCCACCGTGATCCGCCCGATGGACGTGTCAGACAAGCGCGGCCCCGCCCGTGCGCTGGGCCTCAGCCACGCCTCCGTCGATCCCGGCGTGCACCAACTCGCGGCAGCGATCGAAGCCCCCGCCGAGATCCGCCCCCGCGGCCCGCTCGACGTGGCGGTGAAGGTCGAGGGCGTCCAGCCCGGCGAAACCGCCCATGTCACCATCGCCGCCGTCGACCAAGGCATCCTCAACCTCACCGGCTTCACCCCGCCCGACCCCTCCGGCCACTACTTCGGCCAGCGCCGCCTCGGCATGGGCATGCGCGACATCTATGGTCGCCTGATCGACGGGATGAATGGCGCGATGGGCGAAATCCGCTCGGGCGGTGACGCGAACGCAGGCAACAACATGCAGTCGCCCCCGCCAACCGAAGAGCTGGTCGCCTATTTCTCCGGCCCGCTCGAGGTGGGTGCCGATGGCTACGCCCGCACCTCCTTTGATATGCCCTCCTTCAACGGCTCGGTGAAGGTCATGGCCGTGGCATGGTCCAAGACCGGTGTGGGCGAGGCCTCCGCCGATGTGCTGGTGCGCGATCCCATCGTGCTGCAAGCCTCGCTGCCCCGCTTCATGGCCCCGGGCGACGAGGGCCGCCTGTTGCTGGAAATTACCCATGCCTCCGGCGAAACCGGCCAGATCGGCCTTGCCGTCACCGGTAGCGGCGTGACCCTGCCCACCGGCGCGGCCTCCACGATGGACCTCGCCGAGGGCCAGACCATCCGCCTGCCGCTCACCGTGGTCGCGGGCAATCCGGGGCTGGCGCAGATAAACGTCGCGCTCACCACGCCTTCCGGCGAGGTGCTGGACAAGCCGCTGAACCTGCCCATCCAGCTCAACGACCCGGAGGTCTCCCGCACCTCCCGCTTCGAGCTGGCCTTGGGCCAGAGCTTCAGCTTCACCCGCGATGTCTTCACCGGCCTGCAACCCGGCACCGGCAAGGCCACGCTGGCCCTAGGCCCGCTTGGTCGCTTCGATGTGCCGGGCCTTCTGGCCTCGCTCGACCGCTACCCCTACGGCTGCACCGAGCAAACCACCTCCCGCGCCATGCCGCTGCTCTACTTCGATGAGGTGAGCCGCGCGATGGGGCTGGAGGAGCGCGGCGATACCCGGCAACGCGTCGAGGGCGCGATCACCCGCATCCTCGCCCGCCAGTCCGCCTCCGGTGGCTTCGGCCTCTGGTATGCGAACTCCGACCGTGACTTCTGGCTCGACGCCTATGTGACCGACTTCCTCAGCCGGGCACGGGGCAAGGGCTACGAGGTGCCCGCCATCGCCTTCCGCAATGCGATCGACAACCTGCGCAATCAGGTCAACTACCAGCCCGACTTCGACGAGGGCGGCGAGGCGATTGCCTATGCGCTGATGGTGCTGGCCCGTGAGGGCGCGGCCTCCATGGGCGATCTTCGGTATTACGCCGATGTAAAGCCGCAGGCCTTCACCACGCCCCTCGGGGCAGCACAACTCGGCACCGCGCTCTCGCTTTACGGCGACCCGACCCGTGCCGATGCCATGTTCACCCGTGCGGCCGCGCAACTGGTGGCCCAGACCGGCAAAGAGCCCGGCACTGGCTGGCGCGATGACTACGGCACCGACCTGCGCGATGCGGCGGCAGTGCTGGCGCTTGCGGCAGAGGCCGGCAGCCAGGCGGTTAACCGCGAGGCCCTCTCGGTGCGGGTGACCGGTGAAACCGGCTACCGTTCCACGCAAGAGAAAGTCTGGACCCTGATGGCCGCCAAGGCCCTGATCGACGCCGCCCCGCGTGATGGCTTCACCCGCAACGGCCAGCCGGTCACCGGCCCGCTGGTCGAGGTGCTCGCCGATGAGACGGCAGCCCAGCCGGTCGAAATCCGCAATGACAGCGGCGCAGCAACCACCCTGACGCTCACCACCTTCGGCGTGCCGTCAGAGCCTGAGCCCGCTGGCGGCAACGGCTACGCGATCGAGCGCGAGTATTACACCATGGAGGGCTTCGGCGTGGACCTCGGCGCCGTGCCTGCGGGCGAGCGCATGGTGGTGGTGCTCACCGTCACCCCCTTCGGCAACCGCGAGGCCCGGCTGATGGTCGACGATGCCCTGCCCGCAGGCTTCGAGATCGACAACCCCTCGCTGATCCGCTCCGGCGACATCCGCGAGTTGGACTGGCTCAAGACCACCTCCGCCGAGCACTCCGAGTTCCGGCAGGAGCGGTTCCTCTCGGCGGTCAACTGGCGGTCTGACAAGCCCTTCCGGCTGGCCTACATCGTCCGCGCCATCTCGCCCGGCAGCTACCACCACCCGGCGGCCTCGGTGGAGGATATGTATCGCCCCGCCTTCCGCGCCCGCACCGATGCAGGCCGCGTGACGGTGGTGGAGTAGGGCCGGGGGAGCGGGTGAAAAACGGCAAGCCCCACGCCACGGCACGCTGGCGCCGGCTCGACCGGCCCGGCGAAGACACCTGCCGCCTCGTCGAGGAGCCCGGCGGCTGGATGCTCTGCGGCCACGCCCGCTACGACCACGGCGGCCAGCGCACCGCGCTGGATTACGTGGTGCGCTGCAATGCCGGATGGGAGACGCAGTCAGCCGATGTGACCGGCCTCATGGGCGGGCAGGAGGTCGCCTGGCGGCTGCTGAAAGGCCCGACCGGCTGGTGCCTCGGCGATGCGCCGGGCCAGCTCGAGGACTGCGTCGATATCGACCTCGCCTTCACCCCCGCCACCAACCTCCTGCCGCTCCGCAGGCTCGCCTTCGAAGGCACCGAGGAGGTGGCCGCCGCCTGGTTCCGCGAAGAGGAGAACGGCACGCTCACCCGGCTTCCCCAGCGCTACACCCAAAAGGGCGCGGGCCGCTTCACCTATGCCTCCCCCGGCTTCGAGGCCGATCTTCAGGTGCATCCCACCGGCTTCGTCACCAGTTACCCCGGCCTCTGGGAGGGCACCGTCGATGTGGGGTGAGCGGCTCATCGCGCGACTGGCGGTCTGCGCCGCTGTCACCCTCTTCGCTCTCGCGCTCGGCCGCGACAAGCTTGATGCGTGGGTTGAAGCCACTGTCCTGCCGCCGCTGGTGGCCGAAACCTCCCCAGAGGTGCTCGCCCGCGACGGCACGCTGCTGCGGGCATACACCGTCTCCGATGGCCGCTGGCGGCTGCACACCACGTTGGCCGAGGTCGACCCGCGCTATGTCGACATGCTGCTGGCCTATGAAGACAAGCGTTTCCGTACGCATCCGGGGGTGGACTGGCGCGCCACCCTGAGGGCCGTGGGGCAGGCGGTCTGGAACGGCAAGGTCATCTCCGGCGGCTCCACGCTCTCCATGCAGGTCGCCCGCATACTCGAAGATGGCTCGACCGGGCAGTGGCAAGGCAAGATCCGGCAGGTCCGCCTTGCGCTGGCGATGGAGCGGCGGCTGGGCAAGGACGCGATCCTCGAACTCTACCTCAACCGCGCCCCCTTCGGCGGCAACCTAGAAGGCGTTCGCGCGGCCTCGCTCGCCTACTTCGGCAAGGAACCCCGCCGCCTCACCCCCGCAGAGGCAGCGCTGCTGGTCGCCCTGCCGCAGTCGCCCGAGCGCCGCCGCCCCGACCGCGCCAACGATGCAGCCACCGCCGCCCGCGGGCGCGTGCTCGACCGGATGGTGGGCAAAGGCCTGCTCACCGCGCCCGAGGCGCGCGCCGCTCTGCGAGACTCGGTGCCCGCCCGCCGCCGCGACTTCCCGGCCCTCGCACCCCATCTCTCCGATCACCTGCTGGCCCAAAACCCCATCGGCACCCGCCACCTCACCACCATCGACAAGCGCCTCCAGCAGGCGCTCGAACCGCTCGCCGCGCAGACCGCCCGCGAGATCGGCGAGACCATTTCCGTCGCTGTCGTCGTGGCCGACCACCAGACCGGTGAAATCCTCGCCACCGTCGGCTCGGCGGGCTACCTCGACGACAGCCGCGCCGGCTGGGTCGACATGACCCGCGCCTTCCGCTCCCCCGGCTCGGCGCTCAAACCGCTGGTCTACGGCCTCGCCTTCGACCAAGGGCTGGCCCACCCCGAAACGCTGATCGAAGATCGGCCCATGGCCTTCGGCAGCTACGCGCCGCAGAACTTTGACAACCACTATCGCGGCACCATCCGCCTCTCCGAGGCGCTGCGGCAATCGTTGAACATCCCCGTGGTGCAACTTACCGAGGCCCTCACGCCCGAGCGGCTGCTGGCCCATATGCGCCGCGCCGGGATGGAGCCCAAGCTGCCGCAGGGCCGCCCCGGCCTCGCCGTGGCGCTCGGCGGCCTCGGCGTCACTCTGACTGACCTCACCCAGCTCTACGCCGCCATCGCCCGCGGCGGCGAAAGCATCGCCCTCTCCGCCGCCCAAAGCCCGCACCGCGCCGCGCCCCGGCGCGTGCTCTCCCCCGAGGCGGCCTGGCAGGTGACCCATATCCTCGCCCAGCTCACCCCGCCGCCCCGCGCCTCCCATGGCCCGATGGCGTGGAAAACCGGCACCAGCTACGGCCACCGCGATGCTTGGGCCGTGGGCTATGACGCGCGGCACGTGGTGGGCGTGTGGATTGGCCGGGCCGATGGCACGCCGGTGCCCGGTGCCTTCGGCGCGGGCATCGCCGGCCCGCTGCTCTTTGCCAGCTTCGACCGGCTGAAAGATACCCGCGAGGCCTTTGCCCCGCCACCACCCTCGGTGCTGCTGGTCTCCAACGGCGAGCTGCCCCAGCCGCTCCGCCACTTCGCCTCCCGCTCCGCCGCCCTCTCCACCACCGCCCCCGGCGCCCCCAAGCTCGCCTACCCGCCCGACGGGGCCGAGCTGGAAACCGGCGGCGCGCTGGTGGTCAAACTCCGCGATGGCCGCCCACCCTTCACCCTCCTCGCCAATGGCGCCCCTCTGGCCACCGGCCTGCGCGCCCGCGAGGCCCAGTTCGACTGGTCCGCCCCCGGCTACCTGCAACTCACCGTGATTGACGCTTCGGGCGCCACCGCCCGATCCTCCATCCGGGTGCTGGATTGAGAGGATCGGCCAGAAGAGATTTTGGTGGATATTTGAAGCAAGAAAATGAAGCAGGGCGCACTCAGCCTCATTTTCCGGCTACAATGCCTCCACCACCCTGCCCGCAGCTTGCGCGATGCCGGGGCAGGGCGTAGGGAAGGGAAACATCCCTCAGGAGGCTCCCCATGCAGACTGCCACTGCCGATGCACCCCTCGCCCACAACCGCCTGCCCGACGATCGCCTGATCGTGGCGCTCGATGTGCCCAACGCGGTGCAGGGGCTCGAGCTGGCCGGGCAGCTGAACGCGGCGGTGAGCTTTTACAAGATCGGGCTCGGGATGCTCTGCGGCGGCGGCATGGCGCTGGCCAACGAGCTGAAGCAGGAGCACGGCAAGCGCATCTTCCTCGACATGAAGCTTTTCGACATCGGCGCCACCGTGGAGGCCGCCGTGCGCGGAATCGCCCAGTTCGAGCTCGATTTTCTCACCGTCCACGGCGACCCGCATGTGGTTCGGGCGGCGCAAGAGGGTAAGGGCGGCACCGACCTGCAAATCCTCGCAGTGACCATCCTCACCTCGCTCGACCGGGCCGATCTGGATGCCGGGCTGGTCCGCGCGGGCGACGTGGCCGAGATCGTCACCGAACGCGCCGCCAAGGCCTTCGAGGCAGGGGCTGACGGGGTCATCGCCTCGCCGCACGAGGCCGCCGCCATCCGGGCGTTGCCTCAGGCTGAAGGCAAGCTCATCGTCACCCCCGGCGTGCGCCCCACCGGCAGCGCCAAGGGCGACCAGAAGCGCATCGCCACGCCCGCTTTCGCGGTGGAGCAGGGGGCCGACCACATCGTGGTGGGCCGTCCGGTGTGGCAGGCCGAAAACCCCGATGCCGCGGCGCGCGCCATCGTGGCCGAGCTGCCCTGAGCCCGGCTCTTACTGCCCGAAACAGCTGAAGCTCTCCGGGTCGATCCCGCCGCTTTCACCCCGCCGGGTGTAAAAGAGCGTCCAGCTCTGGCCCATGCCGCCTTCAACACCGGCCACGCCGTAGCTCAGGCCGCACACATCTTCACCGCGCTCGCCACAGGCATGGCGCAGCGCCAGCGGTTGGCCCGAGACCGTGCCGAACAGGGTCATGTCGGCCAGAAAATCGGCCACCTGCCAGCCGCCCTCCGACGGCTCGCTCTCGAGGTAACAGCCATCGTCCTGCATGGGGGCGGCGGCATGGGCCATCACTGCACGCAATGCCGCGCGGGTGGCGTCATCATCGTGGCCATCGGCCTGCGCCGCGAGCCACCAGCCCATGCCGCAGACGCCGAGCACCACGCCCAGCAAGGCCGCCCACTTCGTCATTTGACCTCCCAGAACCAAATCTGCTTGGCCTTGTTGCGGTCGCTCAGGTCGCCGCTGTCCTCGGCATCCTCCCGCAACGCCATCGAGCCGTCACCGGAGCAGTGGGAGCCGTTCCACAGGTCGATATGGTCGCCCGAGCGATTGGCAAAGCTCTGCAGCTTTCCACTCGGCAGGCTGCGCTGCCAGTAGTCTTTGAAAAAGACGAACCCGGTGCGCCCGTCGAGGGTTTTCTGATACTCCGCCGGGTCGATCTTTTCGCGGCGTCCCATACCGCCATAGGGCACACCGGCAAGCCAGTTGCCCACGTCTTCGGCGCGAATCGCGTGTTTGTGGTTGGTATCTTTCTTGTCGCCCCAGCATTTCGTGCCGCGGAAGCCCTTGAGCTTCAGCCCCTGTTCCATCAGCGCATGGGTGAACCTGATCGCGCATTGGTTCGTGAAGGGGCCATCGCAGGGGTCTGAAAACGCGGGGTAATTGTCCCACAGGGTTTTGAAGGTCACACCACCGGTGCCAAGGATATTGGGCATCGTACAATCTCCATCTGTTTAAACAGTCTCAAGCCGCTTGAAAAAATCGCGGCACTGCCTCCTCAAATGACGTGAGGCACAAGCTCAAAATACCGCATCATCAACTTTGGCGATACCTGCGGACGCAAAAGTCGCCCCGCCGGGCAGGTTTCAGCGCGGCGGGGCAAGGGCAGATCAATAGGCGATGGTGAACACCTCGCCCCGGTGTTTTGGCGCTTCGAGCTCGTCGACCAGAGCCACTGCGTAATCCTCGGCGCTGATCCGGCTCTCTCCGGCTTCGTCAGAGAGCAGCACATCGCCGCCGAGGCGGAATGTGCCGGTTCGCTCACCCGGTGCGATCAGGGCGGCGGGGGCAAAGAAGGTCCACGCCACGCCGCTGTACGGCAGGGTCTCCTTGAACGCCTTCATGCCGGTTGCCTCTGGCAGGATCTCCGGCGGCAGGTTGGGCAGCAGCGGCGAGCCGTCCGGCAGGTTCAGCGTGCCCGCGCCGCCAACGACCATCAGCGGCACGCCCGCCGCCTTCGCCCCCGCAACCGCGCCCGCGCCGATCGCGGCCATCTCGCTCACCGCATCGCCGGTGCTGCGCGGGCTGACGGTGGTGACGATCACATCCACCCCCTCAGCCGCTGCCGCCACCGCCGCGCCATCGGTCACGTCCAGCGCCACAGCCTTCGCGCCATCAGGCAAGGCAATCTTCTCTGGGCTCCGGCTCGCCGCCCGCACGCTGTGTCCGCGCTCGGCTGCCTCTTTCAGGATCCGGCTCCCGATCATGCCGCTTGCGCCGATCAAAAGGATGTTCATCTGTCTCACTCCGTAGTAGGTTACTATTGAGAACCTACTTACGCAGCAGAACCGGAGGGCGGGAGAGGCATTCTCCCGTCACATGGTTACCCCGGTGTTACCCCCAAAAAGGAGCCGCCCCGATGAACATGCAGGCCCGCCGCCGCATCTCCTACGCCTGCCCCATGCGCGATGTGCTCGACCGCATCGGCGATGCATGGTCGCTGCTGGTGATGCTCGAGCTGATGAACGGCCCCTGCCGCTTCAACGCGCTAGCGAGGGTGGTCGATGGCATCTCCCGCCGGATGCTCACCGTAACCCTGCGTAACCTCGAGCGTGACGGGCTGGTGAGCCGCGAGGTTCTGCCCACATCGCCGCCCTCGGTGGAATATGCACTCACCCCGCTGGGCCTCTCGCTGCAATCGGCCCTCGTCGCCCTGCGCGACTGGGCGGTGGAGCATCAGCCGGCGATCAACACCAACCGCCGCGCCTTCGACGCCCGCGAAGAGGCCTGATAAACGCAAAAGGGCCGCCCGAAGGCGGCCCCTGCAATTTCGCGGACAGGCCGGTCAGCCCTCGTTGATGTCCTCGTCAAAGGTCTGCACCTGGCGGCCCTTGCCGCCGAAGGTCTTGTAGCAGATCACCCAGGCCACCACCGAGACGACCGCAAAGAACAGCGCGAGCCAAGCCAGGTTGCCGCCAAAGGTGATCCCCACGGCGAGCAGGATACCGGTGATCGCCGCGCCGATGGCAAAACCGACGAAGATGAAACCGGGCGCGAAGAGTTCGAGGATCGCCAGCACGACCGCCAGCGCAAGCCACGCCCACCATGTGGTGAAAAGCTCGGTCATTTCGCGACCCCCCGCAGCATCTTGAAGGCGTTGCCGAAGGCTTCCATCGCGTCAGCCGGCACGATGATCGTCTGCTTGCCGTTGCCCTCACCCAGCGCGGTCAGGCTCTCCACCTGCTTCAGCGCAATCTGGTACTGGGCGGCCTCGATGCCGTTGTCTTGAATCGCCGCCGCCACAACGCCCGTTGCATAGGCTTCGGCGTCGGCCTGCACCCGGCGGGCCTTGGCCTTCTGCTCGGCGGCATAAAGCTCGGCGTCCGATTGCAGCTCGACCGCGCGGCGTTTGCCCTCGGCCTCGGTCACCTGCGCCCGGCGGGCCCGCTCTGCGTTCAGCTGCTGAAGCATCGCTGCGCGGGTCGCCTCGTCTAGGTTCACGTCGAGAATCTCGGCCCGGGTCACTTCAATGCCCCAGTCATCCACCGCGCTCTCGACCAGCTGCTTGATCGAGGAGATCAGCGCCGAGCGGTTCGATTGCACCTCGTCCAGCTCCATCTTGCCGATTTCCGAGCGCACGATACCGGCCACCGTGGTCGCAATCGCGCCATCCACGTCGCGGATCCGGTACACCGTCTTTTCCGGCTGGAGGATGCGGTAGAACACGCTGGTTTCCACCTGCACCAGCACGTTGTCCGCGGTGATCGCATCCTGGCTGGAGTTCGGCAGCTGCCGCTCCAGAATGCTCACCTTGTGCCGCACCCGGTCGATGAACGGCACGATCAGGTTGATCCCCGGCCCAAGCACGCTTTTCAGCCGCCCGAACCGCTCAACCACATACTTCTCCGACTGCGGAACAATCCGCACGCCGAGAAAGATCGAAATGATGACAAACAGCGCCAGCAGGCCGACCACAATGGTGCCGCCGCCGATGCCCGGAAGAAAATCCATCAGGTTCATGACTAAATCCTGTAACTAACTGCCCCTGCCACATCACATATGGGGAGTGATCACGCCGTTTTGAAGGCTTTTCCGAATCACCCACGCCCGTCACGGCGCAAGCGTGGCCAGCCGGACACGGCCCACGATGCATTGACAATCAAGGCCGCGCGGCCCCTTCTTGCGCCACTTCAACCCGACGGTCGCCCGCCTCCCGCCAGCTCCATCCCCGTCGTCTTTCCCGGAGCTGACCCATGCCACACACCACCCTCGCCGCAGCCTTCGCCGAAAAGCCGATGGCCCCGCTTGAAGACATCGCCCGCATGGCCGGCACCTCCGTGGCCGAGGTGCTGCACAACCTGCCGGGCGGCGAGGCCACCTGCATCGCGGGCAGCCATTTCATCGAAATCATGCAGGAGATGCGCAGCTGGGGCGAGGTCACCTTCATCGTCAACACCGGCGACGTGGTGCTCGAGGTGAAAGCGCCTATCCCCGATGGCTCCGAGGGGCGCGGCTATTACAACCTCTCCGGCAAACCCTTGCATGGCCACCTCAAGATCGACGCCTGCGAAACCATCGCCTTCGTCTCCCGTGAGATGATGGGGCGGCTCGGCCACTCGGTGCAGTTCTACAGCTTCGACGGCAACTGCATGTTCAAGGTCTACCTCGGCCGCGACGAGAACCGCGCGTTCCTGCCCGGGCAGGAGGCGGCCTTCGCCAAGCTGCGCGACCGCATGGCAGCAGGCTGATCGCGGCCTCTTGGGCGGGGCGGCCAGCCGCGCTAGATTATGCGCCGAAAGGTGCCCCATGCCCGCCCTCTGCCGCGATTGCCTCACCCCGTTCGAGACCGGCCCCCGCTGCCCCGCCTGCCGCTCGCCACGCGTTGCGGCCCACCCCGAGCTGTTCTCGCTCTCCATCGCCCATATGGATTGTGACGCCTTCTATGCCTCCGTCGAAAAGCGCGACAATCCGGAGCTGGCCGCCAAGCCGGTGATCATCGGCGGCGGCAAGCGGGGCGTGGTTTCTACCGCGTGCTACATCGCCCGGATCAAGGGCGTGCGCTCGGCCATGCCCATGTTCCAGGCGCTCAAGCTCTGCCCCGAAGCGGTGGTGGTGCGGCCCCGGATGGAGGTCTACGTCGAGGTGTCGCGCCAGATCCGCGCGATGATGGAGGAGTTGACCCCATCCATCGAGCCGCTCTCGCTCGACGAGGCCTTCATGGATCTCACCGGCACCGCCCGCCTCCACGGTCACCCGCCTGCCATCATGCTGGCCCGGCTGGTGAAACGGATGAAGGCCGAGCTGGGCGTCACCGGCTCCATCGGCCTCAGCCACAACAAGTTCCTCGCCAAGATCGCCTCCGATCTCGACAAGCCGCAGGGCTTTTCCGTGATCGGCGAGTCGGAGACGGAGGAGTTCCTGCGCGACAAGCCGGTGCGGATGATCTGGGGCGTCGGGCAGGCCTTCCAATCCTCGCTGGAGGGCGCGGGCATCCGCACCTTCGCTGACCTCCGCCGCTGGGATCAGAAAGACCTCGCCGCCCGTTTCGGCTCCTCCGGCGCCCGCCTCTGGCACCTCGCCCGCGGGCAAGACAAGCGCCGCGTCAGCCGCGACTCCGGCCTGAAATCCATCAGCAACGAAACGACCTTTTTCGAAGACACCGCCAGCGCCGACATTCTCGACGGCCACATCTGGCGCCTCTCCGAGAAGGTCTCCGCTCGCGCCAAGGCCAAGGAGTTGTCTGGCCGCACCGTGACGCTCAAGCTCAAGACCGCCAAGTTCAAGCTGTTGACCCGCCGCACCACCCTGCGCGAGCCAACCCAGATCGCAGACAAGATCTACCGCACCGCCCGCGAACTCTTCGACCATGCCGGAAATGATGGCCCCTTCCGTCTGATCGGCGTGGGCCTGTCCGACCTCGCACCCGAGGCCGCCGCCGACCTCTCCGGCGACCTGCTCGATCCCGGTGCCGGGACCCGCGCCAAGGCCGAACGCGCAACCGACGCGATCCGCGCCCGCTTCGGCAAGGACGCGATCCTGAAGGGCAGGGCGCTCCGCTAGGATTCCTTGATGGGCCGAAGAGCGCGCCTCAAGGGCTGGACTTACCCCCACGGAACCCGCACCATTCCCTTATGCGCGTTTCAATCGCCCTCTGCCTCATCGCCCTTCCCGCCGCGGCGCAAGACAGGCCTCCGCCCACGCCGGGCGATCCCGACGATTTCGTGCGCTACATCTTCGAGACCAACGCCTGCGTGATGACCGAGGACCAGTTGCTGAAGACCTACCAGGAGGCCGGTTATGGGCTGATGGGCGCCAACAACGCCGTCATAGCTGTTTCGGCGCGCGAGGATAT
The DNA here is from genome assembly GCF_052828525.1 of Vannielia sp. SX4. The sequence goes on along the minus strand of NZ_CM128247.1, from coordinate 4,135,172 downwards.
CGAAGTGCTGTCGCGCAACCCGTTCCGCTACCGCTACTTCGGGTCCGATTTCTGCGGCTTCTGAGCGCCTAGTTCTCCAGCTTCACGATTGTCCCCTGCGCCGCCGCGCAGAGCTTCTCCTCGCCGTCCACCACCGCAAAGATATCGCAGCGGGTCACCGCCTGCCGCCGCCCGTGGCCCACCACCTCGGCGCGGGCCACCAACCGTTCGCCCACGCCGGGCCGGATGTAGTTGATCTTGATCTCCGAGGTGATCACCGGCCCCAGCACCGACCCGCCCACGAAGGTCAGCGCCATGTCGGCCAGCGTGGCGATCACACCGCCGTGCGCGATCCCCATGTGCTGAGTCAGCTCCTCCCGCATCAGCGTCGAAAATTCGCAGCGCCCCTCACCGAACTCCACCAACTCGGCCCCGACCATCTTGGAAAACGGCTGCGCATCGAGAATCGCCTGCGCCTGTTCGCGTGGAAGCATCGGCTCCTCCTCTGCCTGACTGCAAAGGAGCATGCGCCCGTGGGCCGGGCGGTCAAACCTTACGTCACGTCCCGGTGGGTTACTCGGCCGCCAACGGCATCGCCGTGTTGCCCCGTCCGATCTCGGCGATCTCGGCCACCACGGCGGAGAGCCGGGCACGGACCTCGTCGAACTGCGGCGCAGGCTCGATCCGCGCCTCGTCCATGTAGAGCGAGCGGTCGATCTCGACCTGCACCGCATGCTGGCCGCGGGTCGGGCGGCCATAGCTCTGTGCCACATAGGCCCCGGCAAAGGGCGCATTCCGCGCCACCCTGAAGCCCGCCCGGGCAAAGGCCGACTCCACAAGGTCCATGATCTCGGCGCTGCAGGCGGCGCCAAAGCGGTCGCCCAGCACGATCTCGGGCAAGCGCCGGTTGCCCTTGCGGCTCCCCGCAGCGTCGATCGCCTCATGCGGCATCGAGTGGCAGTCGATCAGAACCGCCTGGCCAAACTCGGCGCGGGCCTCGTCGATTTCCCGCTGCAAGGCGCGGTGATAGGGCCGCCAGACCTCGGCAATCCGGCCCTGCGCCTCCTCCAGCGTGATCTTGCCCCGGTAAATCGCCCGCCCGCCGGCCACAACGCGCGGAATCACCCCCAGCCCGGAGCTGACCCGCGGATTGTGGGTCACCGTAGCCACACCGCGAATGAGCGCGGGGTCCAGCTCGTCCGCCGAGCGGTTGAGGTCGATGTAGGCACGCGGCGCCAAGGCCGCGATCAGCGGCGCACCATGCTCCGGCGCAGCGCTGAAAAGCTGGTCTACAAAGGCATCTTCGGAGCTGCGGATGCTGCGCTCGTCAAGCACAGAGGCCCGCAGAAAAGCCCAAGGGTAGGCCGCGCCCGAGTGCGGCGAGGCAAAGACGGCGCCCGTGGTCCGCACCACCGGCCGCTCGATCCGATATGCCTTTTCCGCCGTCGTGCTCATGGCCCAAACTATAGCGGCAAATCACGGCGTGCCAAAAGCCCTTGAACCGCGCGCAGCTTCACTTTATACGCACCGCACCGACGCGGACCGCCCCGCGTCTTTTGCTTTGAGAACGGGGCGATTCGAGGAGGGACGGGCGATTAGCTCAGCGGTAGAGCACTTCGTTGACATCGAAGGGGTCACTGGTTCGATCCCAGTATCGCCCACCATATGAGCCGACCCTTCCGGGGTCATTGTTGAACCTGGCACCCAACTGCCGCGTTAGGGGCCGCAAGAGAGGAAAGAGACGATGAAAGTTCGCAACTCGCTCCGCTCGCTGAAAAACCGGCACCGGGATTGCCGTATCGTGCGCCGTAAAGGCCGCGTCTACGTGATCAACAAGACCCAGCGCCGCTTCAAGGCCCGTCAGGGCTAAGCGTTTCAGCGCGTTAAAACGGAAGGGCCGCCCAAGTAAGGCGGCCTTTTTGTTTGTCATGCCTGCGCACGGCAGCCGCTCAAACCTTGCTCACCGCGTTGCCCCCATCCGCAAACAGCGCCGCCCCGGTCACAAAGCTGGCTTCCTCCGAGAGCAGGAACAGCGCCGCGCGGGCAATCTCTTCGGGTTTGGCCAGCCGCTTCATCGCGTGCAGCCCCTTGGCGAAGTCGATGAATGCCGGGTCATCACCCGCCATCTCGGTGAGCGTCCCGCCCGGCAGCAGCGCGTTCGCCCTGATCCCCTCCGCGCCATGCTCCGCCGCCAGCCCCTTCGCCAGCCCGATCACCCCCGCCTTGGCCGCGCCATAAGCCGCCATACCCGGCAGGCCTGAGGAGGTGCCGACAAAGCTCGCCGTAAACAGCAGCGCACCGCCCCCGGCACGCCGCAGCGCCGGAACCTGCGCCTTCGCGCCATGGAACGCCGCATCCAGATTGGTGGCCATGACAGCCCGCCAATTGGCCTCTTTCATTTCCTCCACCGGCCCCATCTCGCCCACCATGCCCGCGTTGTTGAAAGCCCCGTGCAGCGCGCCAAACCGAGCCTCGGCCAGTGCCACCAATTCCCCGGCAAAGCCCGGGTCGGTCACATCGCCCGCAGCCCAGGCCGCGCCGCCGCCCCCTGCCTCGATCTCCCCCGCCAGCGCCTCCAACCGCTCGGCACGCCGTGCGCCCAGCACCACCGCCGCGCCCTCCGCCGCCGCCAGCCGCGCCGTCGCCGCCCCGATGCCCGAGCTGGCTCCGGTGATCAGTATCGTCTTTCCTGCAAATCGCATGTTCCGGTCTCCTTTTCTGGATGACCGGACCTTCCCGCACCGCCCGCGCCGCGCCGACCCGAAGCCTGCGCCTTACCGACCCGTTTCCTGCGCCTCCCGCCCGCTCATGCCGGCTCCCACAGCTCGATCGGGTTGCCTTCCGGGTCGTTCAGCCACGCAAACTGCCCGTTCGGGTAGCTCTCCGGGTCACGCCGCACCTCGATCCCGGCGGCCTCCAACTGCGCGATCATCGCATTGAGGTCGCGCACCCGGAAGTTCAGCATGAACGCCTTCTCAGCGTTGCCAAAATACTCCGTGACCTTCTCGAACGGGGCAAACACCGTTGCGCCCGCCTCCTGCTCCCATGGCGGCGTGTCATAATCGCCGGGCACCGGGGAGATGCCCAGATGGGTCTCGTACCACGCCGCCAGCGCCTTCGGGTCCTCGGACCTGAAGAAGAACCCGCCGATACCGCTGACCTTCTCCATGTCCTTCCTCCCTCTGTGTCGCTGTTACTCGCGAATGATCCTGATGCCCGCGTCGGCGAGCATCCGGCTCACCGTCGCCTCGTCCAGAAAGCCGGTCACCTCAAGCTCCCGGTCCCGCTGGAACCGGCGGATCGCGCGGCGGGTCTGCTGGTCGAACTCGCCATCAGTCGGCCCCGGCTCCAGCCCGAGTTGAGCCAGCCGCCGCTCCACAAGCACCTTGGTGAACTGCGGCAGCCTCAGCGCCTCCTCGCGGGCGCGGGCCTCCTGCCGGTCCGGGCTGGCCTCTTCGGTCAGCTTGGCAATCTGCGCCCGCGCTTCCTCGGCAAAGGCGCCCTTGGGATAGGCCACGAGGTAGTTGCGATAGCTCGCCACCGTGTTGGCGTTCACCGCCACATCCCACGCGGCGCGGTCCTGCGCGGCGGCCTCGCGGCGCTTGTCTTCCTCGATGATCGAGAGCTGCTCCTGCGCGATCTCGCTGTAAATCCCGTCTGGGTATTTCTTGAGGTAAACCCGCAGGCCCGCCTCGTCGCCCGCCGCGCCCGTCACCTCCCAATAAGCCCGGTCGGCGCGCTCGGCCTCCAGCCGCCGCCGCTCGGCCTCGGCCTCCAGCTCGGCGCTGCGCCGCTCGGCCTGTTCCCCAAGCCGGGTGATCTGTTGGCGGGTCAGGTAGGTCGAGGGTGGAAAGCCGTTCTTCTCCTGAAACGCCTTGATCGCGCCCCGCGTGCCGGGGCCGAAGATTCCGTCGATCCCGCGCGGGCGATAGTCGAGCACCGTCAGGTTGCGCTGGATCTGGCGGCGTTCGTCGCGGCTCAACTCCAGCGCCTCCTCCGCCTTGCGCTCGGCGCGGTAGGGCTCGGCCTCGATCTCAGCAATTGCCTTGCGGGCCTCATCGGCAAACTGGCCCAGCGGGTAGCGCGCGAGGTAGCCCAGATAGGCCTCCTTGCTGTCGGCATCCACTGCGCTCTCCCACACCGCGCGCTCCACCTCGGCGGCATCGGCCACCGGCGCATCGTCGGCGGGCTGCTCCGGGGTCTCCCCCTCGGGCCGCCAGATCGTCGCCGCCGAGAGGTAGCCCTCGCCGGTCACATCCTCCGAGGCGGCCAGCGCGGCAAGGGTCCGGCCTTCCTGTATCAGCGGCCCCACGGCAAAGGCCCCAACCTGCGCCGAGCGGCCCCGGATCACCGTGACCCCTTGCGGAATGTCCAGCACACCCAGCCCGGCCGATAGCCCAGGCCCCAGGTTCTCGGGCGCCGCGCCGCTGCCGATCAGCACCATCGACTGCCCCGGCACCTCTGCCGCGATCTCCAGCACGGTCGAGAGCGCCAGCCCTTGCCCTGCCACGGTGGCAAGGTTCGGAGCCTTCGCATCATCGGCCAAGAGCCATGTGTCGGAGCCAGAGCGCACAAAGCTGCCCGACAGGTGGATTACCAGCCGCCGCTCGCCCTCCACGCCTTCCAGAAACCGCGCCAACCCCTCGCGCATCAGCGCCGCCGTGGCCGGGCTGCCGCCGATCACCGTAAAGCCGGCGCCCTCGTAGGCGGCAGCCAGATCCGGCGCGCTGGCGCCAAAAATCCCGCGCCCGCCTTCGGGCTGCCCCAATATCAAGGCCCGGTCAGCCGTGGCTGGACCGGCGATCATCGCCAACGTCAGAAGGATTACCGATCTCATGCCCACCTCCCGGGCCGTTGGGTCGGCCCTAATCGTAGCTTCTCTGGTCGTCTATAACCTTGCCGTCTTTCGGCAGGCTTCCCAAGGGATGAATGCTGACCTCACCAGAAAGTTTCAGGATCTCGCGCACCGCGCTGGCCAGCGTGTCCTCGCTGCCACCCTCCGATTCGAAGGCCACTGCCATCACGTCGCGCTCGTCTTCGCGTGTCACCGTCACCCGCGCCTTCGCTGCGCCCACGCGGGAAACCAGCTCCGCCACCTGCTCGGGTCGCACGAACATGCCCTTGATCTTGGCGGTCTGGTCGGCCCGGCCCATCCAGCCCTTGATCCGGCCATTGGTGCGCCCGCAATCGCTCTCGCCCGGCAGCACGGCGCTCAGATCGCCGGTGGCAAAGCGGATCAGCGGGTAATCGGGGTTCAGTGTGGTCACCACAACCTCGCCCACCTCGCCTTCAGGCACCGGGTCGCCCGTGCCGGGGGTGACGATCTCCACGATTACCCCCTCGGCCACGATCAGCCCGCTCTCCGGGCTGCTTTCATAGGCGATGTTGCCCAGATCGGCGGTGGCATAGCATTGCAGGCAGGTGATCCCGCGCTCCGCGTACCACTCCCTGAGTGACGGAAACAGCGCGCCTCCCGAAACGGCAGCCCGCGTAATCCCCAGCGAAATCCCCATCTCGTCGGCCTTCTCGAGGATCACCTTCAGGTAATCCGGCGTGCCCGCATAGGCCGTCGCACCAAGGTCGGCGGCAGCCCGCACCTGAAGCTCAGTCTGCCCCGTGCCTGCCGGGATCACCGCCGCGCCCACCGCGCGGGCGCCATTGTCAAACATCATCCCCGCCGGTGTCAGATGGTAGGCAAAGCAGTTCTGCACCACGTCGCCTGCGCCGATGCCGAGCGCCCGGAGAAAGGGGCCAAACCGCCACCAGTCTTCCGCATCGGCCATCCCCGGCTCATAGATCGGGCCGGGAGACTGGAAGAGGTGGGTGAACCCGCTGGCCTCCACCGTTGTCAGCCCGCCCAAGGGCCGCCGCCCCGCCTGCGCCTCCATCAGCGCGCCCTTGCGCAGCACCGGCAGGGCGGCCAGCGCCTCCGCCGAGGTCACCGCGCCCGCATCCACGCCGGTCAGCGCGCCATAGCCCGGCAGGCCCTGTGCCCGCGCCACTTGCTTTGGCAGCGCCGTGGCCATGTCCGCCGCCCGCGCTTCTGCGCTCCGCCATTCCGGCCCGCTCTTCACCATTCCGTCCTCCTCAGGTTGCGCTTGGATGGGCGGTTTGCCGCCTCGGTTGCCCCGGCGGCAAGATAGCCGCTTTCTCCCCGCGACGCCCATGGCATAGTGCCAATGCGCGCGAGTGAACTTGTTTGAAGAAAGGCCCCGGCCTATGCCCCAGCTTGCCGCAACCTCCACCCGTCTGTCCGATGACTTCCTCGATGCCCGCATCGCCTTCTTGGAGGACGAGGCCATCATGGAGGCCGACTTCTCCGGCCTGCATTTCACCGGCTCCCGCGCGGTCAACCGCTTCTACGACCGGATAGAGGAGCGGATTGCCGAAACCGGTGAGGACAAGTGGTTCTTTCTCGTCAACTACTCCGACAACCGGATCGACCCTGAGGCCTGGATCGCCTTCGCCCGCCGGGGCAGGGCGTTGAACCTCGCCTACTCCATGGGGACCGTCCGCTTCGACGTGAGCGAGGTGACCCGCGCCCAGATCGAGCGCTCCGCCGGCACCGAGAACTTCGACGCCAACCTCCTGCCCGACCGTGAGAGTGCCCTCGCGCGGCTCAAGACCTTCCAGAGCACCCGCCAGCGCAAGATCGTCCACCAGCCCAGCCACACCCCCGAAGAGATCCGCCGCCGCATCTCCTTCCGGCCCGACGCGGTTGTGATGGAGGTCGATTTCTCCGATTTCACCTTCGCCAACGCCCGCGATGTCGATGATGTCTACGACCACATCGAGGACCGAATCCGCGAGACCGACCGCAAGTGGTTCTTCCTCGTGAATTACGAGAACTGCCGCATCGAGCCTGCCGCATGGGTCCGCTACGCCTCGCGCGGCAAGCGGCTCAACCTCGCGGCCTCGCTCGGCTCGGTCCGCTACGCACCCGGCAGCGAGACTGAGGCCGACATCCGCCTGCGCTCCGAGAGTCAGGATTTTGAGCCCAACATCCGCAACACGCGGGAAGAGGCCCTTGAGCGGATCGCCGAGATGCGGGCCGAAGCCGAAGCCTAGGGCGGGACTGCTCCCGCCAACCGCTACGCCAGCCACCTCTTGCGCCGCCGATAGCTCCGCACATCGCGGAAAGACTTGCGCCCTTCCTCGCTCATGCCGAGGTAGAACTCCTTCACATCCGGGTTCTCGCGCAGCTCCGCGGCAGGGCCATCCATCACGATGCGCCCCGATTCCAGAATGTAACCGTAATGGGCGAACCGCAGGGCGACGTTGGTGTTCTGCTCCGCGAGCAAAAAGGTCACCCCCTGCTCCTCGTTCAGCCGCTTCACGATCCCAAAAATCTGTTCCACCAGCTGCGGCGCCAGCCCCATGCTCGGCTCATCCAGCAAAATCGTCTCGGGCCGGCTCATCAGCGCGCGGCCGATCGCCACCATCTGCTGCTCCCCGCCCGAGGTATAGCCCGCCTGGCTCTTCCGCCGCTCCTTCAAGCGCGGGAAATAGTCGTAAACCATCTGCAAGTCGGCATCCGTGGCACCGCGCCCGTCGCGCCGGGTGTAGGCGCCGGTCAGCAGGTTCTCCTCCACGGTGAGGTGCTCAAAGCAATGCCGGCCCTCCATCACCTGAATCACCCCCGAGGTCACCTGCGCTGCCGGGTCATGACCGGTCAGCCGCTCGCCGCGATAGGTGATGCTCCCCTTGGTGATCTCGCCCCGCTCCGAGCGCAGCAGCCCGCTGATCGCCTTCAGCGTGGTGGTCTTGCCTGCGCCGTTGCCACCCAGCAGCGCGGTGATCCCGCCCTTTGGCACCTTCAGGCTGACCCCCTTCAGCACGAGGATCACGTGGTTGTAGATCACCTCGATGTTGTTGACCTCAAGCAGCGTCTCGCTCTCGGGTTTCGCGGCATCCAGCATCGCTCAGCTCTCCTCCGGGGCACGACCCGCCCCTTCATCTTGGCGAAAATACTCAAATTCCCCGGCCGCAACCTGCGCTGCGGCCGGGGAGGATGGGCTTACATGCAGCCCGCTTCGATTCCTGCCTCGGCGGCAAAGGCGGCGCTGTCTTCCTCGACGAGCGGGCCAATGACCTCCTGATCCGACTGGTAGTAATCGGTGATCAGGCTCCACGTGCCGGCGGCGGCATCCCACTGGGCCACGGCGCCATAGCCGTCCCCACCGTGGTTCTCGCAGCTCACCTTGAACTCGGGGCCAAAGCCCGGCAGGCCGAGGGCCTCCATCTTGGCTTCGGTGATCTCGAGGTTCTCCATGCCGTCACGCATCTGCGCCGGGGTGATGGCGGTCTCGCCGCTCATCTCCTGCGCGGTCTTGATCGCCTCGGCGGCAAGCATTGCGGCATACATGCCCCGGTTATAGAGCGCGGTGCCGAGCTGGTCGCCCGCGCCAGCAGCCATGCCCTTGTCGACCACATGGGTCTGAAGGTCGGCATAAACCGGGTAATCCTTGCCGAGGTTGTGGAAGGTCAGCGCCTTGTAGCCATTGGCCCCGTCACCGGCGGGCAGCACGTCATTCTCCGAGCCGGACCACCAGATGCCGATAAACTTGTCCATCGGGAAGCGGATGTTCACCGCCTCCTGAATGGCGACCTGGTTCATAACGCCCCAGCCCCACATGATCACGTAGTCGGGCCGGTCGCGGCGGATCTGCAGCCACTGGCTCTTCTGCTCCTGACCGGGGTGATCCACCGGCAGCAGGCTCAGCTCGTAGCCATGCTTCTCCGCCAGTTTCTCCAGCGTGCGGATCGGCTCCTTGCCGTAGGCCGAGTTGTGATAGACCAGCGCCACCTTCTTGCCGGTCAGGTCGCCGCCTTCCTGCTCCGCGATATGGGTGATCGCGTGGCTGGCGCCGTCCCAGTAGTTGGCCGGGTAGTTGAACACCCACGGAAAGACCGCGCCGTTCTTGGCCGAGGTCCGGCCATAGCCCATCGAGTGAATCGGGATACCATCGGCGGTGGCCTTGGGGATCAGCTGGTAGGTGATGCCGGTCGAGAGCGGCTGATACACCAGAACGCCCTCGCCCTTGGTCGACTCATAGCACTCCACACCCTTTTCGGTGTTGTAGCCGGTCTCGCATTCCACAAGGTTGATCTTCTCGCCGCCAACGCCGCCATCCCGCTCGTTGAGCAGGGTGAAGTAATCGGCATAGCCGTCAGCGAAAGGGATGCCGTTCGCCGCATAGGGGCCGGTGCGATAGCTGAGCGCCGACATGGTGATCTCTGCCATCGCCGGAGCGGCGGCCATCACCGCGCCAAGCGCCAGTGTTGCCAGTGTCTTCTTCATCGGGGTTCTCCTCCCTTGGTTGGTCCGATGTTGCGTTGCGCCGGGGTTGGGCCCCGGTCTCCTCCTCCTCGGCCCGTAGGTGGGCCAATCCGTCCCCCGCTTCCGCGGGTATCCTTGCGGTGGGGCAGCCCACCAATCCCCGCCCTAGTGCGGGAAGGGCCAGAGCCTCAGCTTCTCCTTCGCTACCCGCCACAGCTGCGCCAGCCCATGCGGCTCCGCGATCAGGAAGATGATGATGAGCGCACCCACGATCATGAACTCCAGATGCGCAGCCAGATCGGTCGGCCAGCCCAGCGTGCCGACCAGAATGTTCTTCAGCAGCACCGGCAACAGCACCAGAAAGGCCGCACCGGCAAACGACCCGAAGATCGAGCCGAGGCCCCCGATGATCACCATGAAGAGCACGAGGAAGCTCTTGTTGATGCCAAAGGCTTCCCCCACCTCGACCGCGCCGAGATAGACGGCAAAGAACAGCGCCCCCGCGATCCCGATAAAGAAGGACGAGACGGCAAAGGCACTCAGCTTGGCGGTCAGCGGGTTCACCCCGATGATCTCCGCGGCAATGTCCATGTCCCGGATGGCCATCCACTTCCGCCCCACCGTGCCCCGCGTCAGGTTGCGGGCGAGCCATGCGAGGATCACCACGAAGACAAGGCAGAAGAGGTACGAGGCCCAAGCTTCCGTATTGGCCCCCGTCACCTCGATCCCGAAAACCGTGCGCTCCGGCGCGCTGATCTGGCCCGAGGCGGAGTAATTGTAGAACCACGGCACCCGGTTGAAGAGCCAGACCAGAAAGAACTGGGCCGCCAGCGTCGCCACGGCGAGGTAGAACCCCTTGATCCGCAGGCTCGGCAACCCGAACAGAATGCCCACACCGGCCGTCACGCCGCCCGCAAGGATGACGTGGAAGAAGATGTTGATGTCCGGAAAGGCGGTCATCAACTTGTAACAGGCATAGGCTCCCACTGCCATGAAGCCCCCGGTGCCAAGGCTCACCTGCCCGCAGTATCCAGTCAGGATGTTCAGCCCGATAGCGGCGATGGCATAAATCAGGAACGGCAAGAAAACCGCGCTCACCCAGTAGTCGTTGATGATGAACGGCACGATCCCGAATGCGATCACCAGAACCGCGTAATACCGCCACCGGTCGAACCTGATAGGAAAGGTCTGGTTGTCGTCGGCATAACTCGTCTTGAAGTCGCCTGCCTCGCGGTAGAGCATCAGCCATTTCCTCCATTTCGGGACATTCCCGCCATCGGGGCGCCCAAGTTGTTTGTCTCCATTGCGGCAACAACCACAAAAGGCCCCGCCATGACCGAAAGCGCATCGACCACCCGGCAGCCCACCGCCGAGGACAACGCCGCCATCGAGGCCGCCGCCGCCGCGTTCCGGCTGCGCTCCGAGCTGGAGGGCCGCGAGCGCCGCGCGATGCGCCGTGAGGGCTTGCTGTGGGGGCTTTTCGAGGCCGTGGTGACCGGGTTGGCCAATGGCTTCGCCGCCATGCTGCCCTGGCTCTTCGGCGGCGCGGTCGTCGTGGTAGGCGCCGCATCGGTCTTCGGCATCTCGCTCAAGGCCGCCGCCATCCTGCTGGTCGTACTGGTCATCGGCCTCGCGGTTCTGGCCGTCGCTACCAACTGAGGCCGCGCACCGCGCGCTGCGCCCGCTCCGACATTTTCTTGCTTTCGAGACAATGCCGCCAACCGGCTGCCGCAATCTTTGTTCAAATTGCTTGCATCACCCGGCCACCCGGCCGCCCCGCAACCTGTCCAGAGAGCCCGAATGCCGGACGCGAAGAACCGCTTTGTCACCTTGCCGCCGCAGGCCCAGATCCAGCCATTGGACGAGCTGCCGGCGGAAGAGCAGGGCCGTGCGCCGCGCGAGGGCAGGCTGGGTCGCTGCATCGATTGCCTGCTCGGCACCTGCTCGGACATCGTCCGCGGGCTGATGCCGTATCTCATCGTCTCGGCGGTGCTGATCGTGGCCATCGCGGTCTTCTTCGGCGTCTCCACGCAGGCCGCCATTATCCTTCTGGGGCTGGGCGCCGTGGCGCTGGGCGTCTTCGTCGCCGCCACACAGGGATAGCCCCGCGCCCTCACGCGCCGGTCTCTCCGTTCGGTGCGTGCTCCGGCAGCACATGGCGCGGTGGCTTGGCATACCCGCTGCGCTCGCTCGCCCGGACTAGCCGCAAGTAGGCCCACAAGCCCACGCCCGCCCCGGCAGCTGCCAGCAGCAGCGCGATCATCATCTGCCGCGTGTCGGCAGGCTCCGTCGTCAGCGCGATGTAGCCAAAGGCCCAGAACCCGCCCCATGCGATTACGTTCAGCACGGCGATCAGCTTGGTCATGCGGCTACACCCTCTCGATGATCTTCTCGCCAAACAGCCCCTGTGGCCGGAAGACGAGGAAGACGAGGGCGAGCACATAGGCAAACCAGTTCTCCGTCGCCCCGCCCACCAGCGGCCCGATCAGGAACTCGAAGAGCTTCTCGCCCACACCGATGATAAGCCCGCCCACGATGGCGCCGGGGATCGAGGTGAAGCCGCCCAGCATCAGCACCGGCAGCGCCTTCAGCGCAATGAGCGAGAGCGAAAACTGCACGCCCGACTTGGTCCCCCACATGATCCCCGCCACCAGCGCCACGAAACCCGCGATGGCCCAGACCAGCACCCAGATGAACCGCAGGCTGATGCCCACGCTCAGCGCCGCCTGGTGATCGTCGGCAACCGCCCGCAGCGCCCGGCCTTGCTTGGTGTATTGCGAAAACAGCACCAGACCGGTCACCAGCAATGCCGCGATCACGGTCGCCACGATGTCGAGGTTGTCGATGAAGAACCCGTAGCCGAACCAGTTGAACGTGGTCTCGTCGATGCCAAGGTTGATCCCCTGCGGCAGCCCCACGTCGAGCTTCTTGATGTCGGAGCCCCACATCATGTCGCCCAGCCCTTCGAGAAAATAGGCCAGCCCGATGGTCGCCATGAACAGGATGATCGGCTCCTGATTCACCAGATGCTTCAGGATCAGCTGGTTCACCGCCCATGCGAAGGCCACCATCACCATCACCGTCCCGATGATCGCGACGAAGGCAGGCAGATGCCATCCGAAGTGGTGCACATCGGTCCCGAAGATCGCGTTGATCAGGTGGCTGAACGGCACCTGACCGTCCTGCAGGCCCACCAGTGTCATCGCCGCGAACAGCGCCATGACCCCCTGTGCGTAGTTGAAGATGCCGCTCGCCTTGAAGATCAGCACGAACCCCAGCGCGACGAGCGCATACATGACCCCGGCCATCAGCCCGTTCAGGGTGACTTCCATCGCAAACAGCAGCTGGTCAGGCATTTCCGGTCTCTCCTAGCATCTGTTCTGGTCCGAAGCCCGGTCGCTCACGTGGAGACGCACGGCTTCGACCCGTTCGTTGTGGCTGAAGCTGACGTAATGCGCCTTGCCAAGCAGCGGGCACTTGCGCAGGCGCGGGGCAACCGGGCTGCCGCCGTAGAGCTCGAAGCCCTCCGACGTCAGCGCATTCACAGGCCCCAGCCCCAGCTTCTCCCAGCGCATCGCCTCCGAGCCGTTGGCGGCGGGCAGGTGGAGGTAGCAGCTGAAGGCCTCCTCCGGCGTCTCGCCGCCCCACTCATCCATTCCGGCGCGGATCTCTCCGATCCCGGCCGGGGCTTCAAAGCTCACCGACCACTGCGGCGCGGCCAGCTTGTTCGGCTCCAGCAACTCCAGACCCGCCTGCTCCAGCGGCTCAGGGCTCTCGGCCTTGACCACCTCGATGCACAGCGCCAACGCCTCCCCGATCGCGGCAGGGTTGGCCCCCGCCGGCGCGGTCATCACCGCGAAGAAGAGCGCCAGAGCCTTCATCCCTCGCAGGCCCCGCTCACAGCGCCGCCCGAAAACACCGCCGTTCCCATGCTGAGCTCGTCACTCAGCGGCCCGTTCAGAATGAGCGCCACCGCGTTCGGGCCAACGCAGATGGTGGCGGCGATGTAGAGGTTGTCGCCAAAGGTCGAGCGATACTTGTCCACGGTGTTCACGCTGCGCAAAAAGTCCTCGGTGGTGCGGCTCAGCACGCTGGCCTGCTTGTCGCCCAACTCGCACACCCAATCCTCCCGGCTGTCCCGCCGCATCTGAAAGTGCGGCACCTTCGGCTCGCTGAGGATCGCCCCGGTCTCGTTTGCCTGCGCTCCGGTGGGGAGGCTCGGGCCGGTCGGGTCGCCGGTGGCGATGGCATGGGTGCAATAGGTGAGGTAGGCCTCCAGCACGTCCGGCGCCACCGCGCGCGCCGGAGCAGCGTTCAGCGCGGTTAACGCAAGTGTAAATCCGGTGAGTATGGCGCGCGTATGCATGGAATGTGCATCAGTTGTGCATCGGTTGTGCATATATCGTTTACGCACACGAACGGCGGTTAATCGGGCGATCTCTCTAATCATGTGCAACTCCCAGGTAAGCGTCGATGACGTCCTGATTGTTGCGCACTTCGTCGGGCGTGCCATCCCCGATCTTCTTGCCGTAATCCATCACGACCACCCGGTCGCTGAGATCCATGACAACGCCCATATCGTGTTCGATAAGCGCAATTGTCGTGCCATATTCGTCATTTACGTCGAGGATGAAGCGGCTCATGTCCTCCTTCTCCTCCACGTTCATCCCCGCCATCGGCTCGTCGAGCAGCAGCAGCTTGGGCTCCGCCGCGAGCGCGCGGCCCAGTTCGACGCGCTTTTTCAGGCCATAGGGCAGGCGGCCCACCGGGGTTTTGCGGATGTTCTGGATTTCGAGGAAGTCGATAATCTTTTCAACGGCCTCCCGGTTCGCCGTCTCTTCCTTCTGGGCCTTGCCCCACCACAGCGCCTGGCTCATCAGCCCGGCTTTCATGAAGCCAAGCCGCCCGGTCATGATGTTGTCGAGCACCGACATGCCCTCGAAGAGCGCAATGTTCTGAAATGTCCGGGCAATTCCCTGCCGCGCCACCTCGTAGGGCTTCATAGGCGGCCGCTTCGCGCCATGAAACCACACCTCGCCCTCCTGCGGGTTGTAGAAGCCGCTGATGACATTGAGCATGCTGGATTTTCCGGCCCCGTTCGGCCCGATGATCGCCCGGATCTCGCCCTCGCGGATATCGAACGAGATGTCCTTGATCGCCACCACCCCGCCAAACCGCAGCGTGATGTTCCTCATCTCCATCATCACCCCGCCAATCGTGCGACCGTCTGCGGTGGTGTAGCTGTCCTGCCCGTCAAGCATGGCCCAAGCCCCCGTTCTGATGGAGAAAATTCATTCCGCCGCCACCTTCTGCGCGGTCTCGACAACCTTCGCATCCCGCAGTTGCAGCGTGGCCTTGATCGCGCCCTTGCGACCGTCTTCGTAGGTCACTTCGGTCTCGGTATAAACGCTCTCGGCCCCGCCATAGAGCGCATCCACGAGGTCGGCATACTTCTCGCCGATCACCCCGCGCCGCACCTTCTGGGTCCGCGTCAGCTCGCCATCGTCGGCATCCAGCTCCTTGTGCAGCACCAGAAAGCGGTGAATCTGGCAGCCAGCGAGCATCTCGTCTTCGGCAACCGAGGCGTTAACCTCTTCTACATGGCTCTGGATCATATTGAGCACCTGAGGATGCCCGGCCAGCTCCTGATAGCTCGCATAGGCGATGTTGTTGCGCTCCGCCCAGTTGCCCACGGCGCCGAGGTCGATGTTGATCATCGCGCAGCAGCGGTCGCGGCCCGCGCCGATGACAACGGCTTCGAGAATGTTGGGGAAGAACTTGAGTTTGTTCTCCACGTATTTCGGCGCAAACATCCGGCCGTCGGCCAGTTTGCCCACATCCTTGGCGCGGTCGATGATGCGCAGGTGGCCTGTGTCTTCTTCGATGAAGCCCGCATCGCCGGTGGCCACCCAGCCCTCGGCATCCTTGGTCGAGGCCGTGCTCTCGGCATTCTTGTAGTACTCGACGAACACACCGGGAGACCGATAGTAGACTTCGCCATTGTCACCGATTTTCAGTTCCACCCCCGGTGAGGCCACGCCCACCGTATCAGCCCGCACGCCGTCGTCCGGCTGCTGGGTGATGAACACGCTGGCCTCGGTCTGGCCGTAGAGCTGCTTCAGGTTGATCCCCAAGGAACGATAGAAATCAAAGATTTCCGGCCCGATCGCCTCGCCCGCGGTATAGCCCACCCGCACCCGGCTGAACCCGAGCGTGTTCTTCAGCGGCCCGTAGATGAACATCTCCCCGAGCCGGTATCTCAACTTGTCGCCCGCGCTCACCGGCTTGCCGTCCAGCAGGGCCGGCCCAACCTTGCGGGCATGGGCCATGTAGCGATCGAACAGCCATTTCTTGAACCGCCCGGCATCCTCCATGCGGATCATCACATTGGTCAGTTGGGTCTCGAACACCCGCGGCGGAGCAAAGTAATAAGTTGGCCCGATCTCGCGCAGGTCGGTCATCATCGTGTCCTGGCTCTCGGGGCAGTTCACGCAGAACCCGCACCACATCGCCTGCCCGACCGAAAAGATGAAATCCCCCACCCATGCCAGCGGCAGATACGCGAGAATTTCTTCCTTTTCAGTCAGATGGTCGAAGCTGGCGGAGTTCTTCGAGGTTTCGATGATGTTGCGGTTCGAGAGCACAACGCCCTTGGGTTTGCCGGTCGTGCCGGAGGTGTAGAGCATCACGCAGGTATCGTCGTAGCCCCGCGCCGCCTCGCGCTCCCGCATCACCGGCTCCAGCCGATGGTGCCCCGCACGCCCCTCCGCCTGCACATCGGCATAGGCGTTCATATGAGTGTGGTCGTATTTCCGCAGGCCGCGCTTGTCGACGTAGATGATCTGGTCGATCCCGGCGACTTTCTCCTGCACCTCGATCACCTTGTCGACCTGCTCCTGGTCGCCGCAGATCACAAAGCGCGCGCCGCAGTGCTCGAGCACATAGGCCATCTCTTCGGCGCTGGCGTCCTGATAGAGCGCCACCGGCACGGCCCCGCATTTCTGCGCCGCCACGAAAGACCAGTAGAGGGCAGGGCGGTTGCGCCCGATGATTGCCAGATGGTCCCCCGGCTCGAGGCCCAAAGCGATGAGCCCCATCGCCAGCGCGTCGATCTCCTCGGAGGTCTCCGCCCAGGTCCAGCTTTGCCAGATCCCGAATTCCTTTTCACGAAAGGCCGGTCGGCCTCCGAACTGGCGCACGTTCCGCGCAAGCAGCGCCGGAATAGTCTTGAGATCGCCCTCAGGCGTTGCCGTCACCGTCAATGTCTCCTCCCAGAAGGTGCCTCTCCCCAGGCACCAGGCCGTTGGCCCGACGTTGATTGGCAGTTACTATGGGCAAGGCATGGGCCATGCGTCAAATTATTTTTTGAACGAGTGTTCAATAGCTGCGAAACACCGTTCCGAAGAAGAGAGGGGGTTAGCGGATGGACGTTGTTTCATTGACCTATTACGCCATCGTCTGCGGATTGCTCGCCGGGTTCGTTCCCGCCACATGGCGGATGCCGCTGCGGTTCGGGCTGGGCGTTTTCATCGGGATCGTGGCCGCAGGCGTGCTGCCGATGCTCCGCGGGGTGTTCTGACCGCCGACTCGATTGCACCCGGCACCGCCACGCTGTTAAGTCGGGCCGAACGAAGCGGGGAAGTCTCATGGTTCATCTCTGGGTCCGTGCCGAAGAGCGCGAGAACGAGCGGCGCGTGGGCCTTGTGCCCGAGGGTGTCGAGGCGCTGCTAGAGCGCGGGTTTCGGGTGACGGTCGAGGAAAGCCCCGACCGTATCCTGCCGCTGGAGCCCTACCGCGCTGCCGGGGCCGAGATCGCCCCGCGTGGCAGCTGGCGTGAGGCTCCGGTCGAGGCCCTGATCTACGGCCTGAAGGAACTGCCCGAAGATGGCACCGCGCTGCCGCACCGCCACATCATGTTCGGCCATGCCTACAAGGGCCAGCGCGCTGGGCAGGAACTTCTGCGGCGGTTCAAGGTCGGGGGCGGGGCGCTCTACGATCTGGAGTATCTGACCGAGGAGAGCGGCCGCCGCGTGGCCGCCTTCGGCTACTGGGCCGGTTTCGTCGGCGCCGCCGTGACGCTCAAGGCCTGGGCTGCGGCTCAGAACGGCAAAATCTGCCCTGAGGTCCGCGAGTGGGAAGAGCAGAGCGACCTCGTCGAGGAAATCCGCGATGATCTGCAGGGCCTCTCGACCCCGAGCGCGCTGATCGTCGGCGCCTTGGGCCGGGTCGGCACCGGCGCGGGTGACATGTGCGAAGAGGTCGGCATCAACCCGACCCGCTGGGACATGGCCGAAACCGCCTCGGGCGGCCCCTTCCCTGAGATCCTCGCTCATGAGCTCTTCTTCAACTGCGTCCTCGCAGGCCCGCAAACCCCTGTTTTTGTGCCGAAAGAGGCGCTCGGCGCCGAGCGGGCGCTGGCGGCGGTTGGCGATATCGCCTGCGATCCGACGAGCGATTTCAACCCGATCCCGGTCTATGACGCGGCCACCACATGGGACGAGCCGGTGCATCGTGTGGCCGACGACCCGGTGCTCGACGTGATGGCGATCGACAATCTGCCCTCCCTCCTGCCCAAGGAATCGAGCGAGGACTTCGCGGCACAGATGCTGCCGCATCTCCTGCGCCTCGATGAGATCGATAAGGGCGTCTGGGGCCGGGGAGCGACAGTATTTAAGGAGCATACGGCATGACGATTCACTGGTGCGGCACTGGCCTCTCGGCCATCCCCGGCCTGCGGCGGCTGCTGGCCGAGCGCGATGACGTGACGGTCTGGAACCGCACAGAGGCCAAGGCCCGCGAAGCCGTTGGCGACCTGACCGACGATATTCGCGCCTTCTCGATGGAGGCGCTGGCCGAGGTTCTCGCCAAGGGTGACCTCGTAGTATCCATGCTGCCCGGCGACCATCACGTGCCCCTGGCCGAGCTTTGCCTTGCGAAGGGCGCCGACTTCGTATCGTCTTCCTACATTAGCCCCGAAATGCGGGCACTGGATGCGGCGGCGAAAGAAAAGGGCCTGCGTTTCGTCAACGAGGTGGGCCTCGATCCGGGCATCGACCACCTGATGGCGCATTGGCTGATGGCCGATTACCGCGCCTCCGAGGGCTTCAGCCCCGACAATGTGCTCAACTTCATCAGCTACTGTGGTGGCATCCCTAAAGAGCCCAACGCTTTCCGCTACAAGTTCAGCTGGTCGCCGCTCGGGGTTCTGAAGGCGCTCAAGTCGCCCTCGGTCTCGATCCGCAGCCACTCCGAGCTGCGCGTCTCCCGCCCGTGGGACGCGCTAAGCCGCTACGACGCGCCGCTCTCCACGCCTGAGAGCTTTGAGGTTTATCCCAACCGTGACAGCCTTCCGTTCATGGCAGAATATGGTTTCGAGCCGGGCTGGAAGGTGAAGGACTTCGTGCGCGGAACCCTCCGGCTCAACGGGTGGTCCGACGCATGGAAAGACGTGTTCGCCGAGGTCGAAGCGCTCGAAGGCAAGCCCGAGCTGGATGCGCGGCTTGCCGAAATGGCGGCCGAGTTCTGGGAAAAGCACGCCTATGACGAGGGCGAACCGGACCGGGTGGTGCTTTGCGTGGCACTTGAGGCTCTGAAGGATGGCGTGCCGGTTTACCACAAGACCTACGCGATGGACGCTTGGGGCGATGCCCGCGGCTCGGCCATGGCGCGTCTGGTGAGTGACACGGTGGCGCTGGCCGTCGAGGCCGTTCTGGCTCGCGAGATCGCGCCTGGCGTCTCTGCCGCACCGTCCGACCCGCGCCTCGTGGAGCGCTGGTTGGACAGGGTCCACACCACGGCGCAGCACCTCATGGTGGTGGATCACCTCAGCTGAATAAAGAAGGCCCGCCTTCGCCAAATGGGGACATGCGAAGGCGGGCCTTAGTCAGGGACGGGCCAGGCAGCAACCCGTCACCCTATGGCGGACCCGGAGAAAGCTCGCGTCAGGCCCGCATCCCAATCGTCATCGTGCCTGCAAGGCCCTCTCGCCTGCGGCGACCAGTTCCGACACCATCTTCTGATGGCCCCACTGCACATGGCCTGGGATCGACACGTGCACCTTGCGGCGCAGTGGCGTTCCAGTGGTGAAGCTGACATCGGCTTCGAACCGGCGCATCGCCGGGTCGTAGATGACGTGATCGATCTGTGGTCCGGTGAACGGCATCTCTGCCTCCTCATCCTGTGGTTCACACCTTCAACGCAACTAGATGTGGGATTGTTCCCGAGATTTTTCCACAGGGCGTCACGAAACAGTGATTCGATGGAACAGCGCCCCCTTGAGACGCGCAGCAGCTGTCCCCAAATAGGATGAGAAGGCCCGATACGGGTCTGTGCCGCCGGGCGGGCAGACCTCATGACAGGGCGCTTAGCAAAGGAGAATGACCGATGAACATGAACGAGTTCACGGAACGGTCTCGCGGTTTCATTCAGGCGGCGCAGACCATCGCGATGCGGGAAGACCATCAGAGGATGGTGCCGGAGCATCTGTTGAAAGCCCTGATGGACGACGAGCAGGGCCTTGCTTCCAACCTCATCAAACGTGCGGGAGGCTCGCCTGAACGCGTGGTCGAAGCGCTTGAAGCGGCGCTGGCCAAGCAGCCCAAGGTTTCGGGCGACGCCGGGCAGGTCTATCTTGATAGCCAGACCGGCAAGGTCCTCGACGAGGCCGCCAAGATCGCCAAGAAGGCAGGCGACAGTTTTGTGCCCGTGGAGCGGATTCTGACCGCGCTGGCCGTGGTGCGCTCGGGAGCGAAGACGGCGCTGGAGGCGGGCGGCGTGAGCGCACAAAACCTCAACGGCGCGATCAATGACATCCGCAAGGGCCGCACCGCCGATACCGCATCGGCGGAAGAGGGCTATGACGCGCTGAAGAAATACGCACTCGACCTCACCGAGCGGGCGCGGGACGGCAAGATCGACCCGATCATCGGCCGCGACGAGGAAATTCGTCGGGCAATGCAGGTGCTCTCCCGCCGGACCAAGAACAACCCGGTGCTGATCGGTGAGCCGGGCGTCGGCAAGACCGCCATCGCCGAGGGCATCGCCATCCGCATCGTCAACGGCGACGTGCCGGAGAGCCTGAAGGGCAAGACCCTGATGGCGCTCGACATGGGCGCGCTGATTGCCGGGGCCAAATATCGCGGTGAGTTCGAGGAGCGGCTGAAGGCGATCCTGAAGGAAATCGAGGCCGCTGCTGGCGACATCGTGCTCTTCATCGACGAGATGCACACTCTGGTGGGCGCCGGCAAGGCCGATGGCGCGATGGATGCCTCCAACCTGCTGAAGCCCGCGCTGGCGCGGGGGGAGTTGCATTGTATCGGTGCGACCACGCTCGACGAGTATCGCAAGCACGTGGAGAAGGACGCCGCCCTTGCCCGCCGGTTCCAGCCGGTGATGGTGGAGGAACCGACGGTGGAGGACACCGTGTCGATCCTTCGCGGCATCAAGGAGAAGTATGAGTTGCACCACGGCGTGCGGATCAGCGACTCCGCTTTGGTCGCGGCGGCCACTCTTTCCCATCGCTACATTACCGACCGCTTCCTGCCCGACAAGGCGATCGACCTTGTGGACGAGGCGGCCTCGCGGCTCCGCATGGAGGTGGACTCCAAGCCCGAGGAGCTCGACGCGCTCGACCGGCAGATCTTGCAGATGCAGATCGAGGCCGAGGCTTTGAAGAAAGAAGACGACCAGGCCTCCAAGGACCGGCTGGAGAAGCTGGAGAAGGAGCTGAGTGAGCTTCAGGAGAAATCCGCCGAGATGACTGCCCAGTGGCAGGCCGAGCGCGACAAGCTCGAGTCGGCACGGGAGATCAAGGAGAAGCTCGACCATGCGCGGGCCCAGCTCGACGCCGCCAAGCGGGAGGGCAATCTCGCCAAGGCGGGCGAGCTTTCTTACGGGGTGATCCCGGGGCTGGAGAAGCAGCTGGCCGAGGCCGAAGCGAGCGAGAGCGACGTGATGGTCGAGGAGGCCGTGCGGCCGGAGCAGATTGCTGAGGTGGTCGAGCGGTGGACGGGTATTCCGACCGCGCGGATGCTGGAAGGTGAGCGCGAGAAGCTGCTGCGGATGGAAGAGGAGATCGGCAAGCGGGTGATCGGCCAGCGCCAGGCGGTGCGGGCGGTGTCCAACGCGGTGCGCCGGGCCCGTGCGGGCCTCAATGATGAGGCGCGGCCACTGGGCAGCTTCCTCTTCCTCGGGCCGACCGGCGTTGGCAAGACCGAGCTGACCAAGGCGCTCGCGGAGTTCCTCTTCGACGATGACAGCGCGATGGTGCGGATCGACATGAGCGAGTTCATGGAGAAGCACGCCGTCGCCCGGCTCATCGGCGCCCCTCCGGGCTATGTGGGCTACGACGAGGGCGGGGTGCTGACCGAGGCTGTTCGGCGTCGTCCGTATCAGGTGGTGCTGTTCGACGAGGTCGAAAAGGCGCACCCCGACGTGTTCAACGTGCTGTTGCAGGTGCTCGATGACGGGCAGCTGACGGACGGGCAGGGCCGGACGGTGGACTTCAAGCAAACGCTGATCGTGCTCACCTCCAACCTCGGCGCACAGGCTCTGAGCCAGTTGCCCGACGGCGCCGATGCCGGTCAGGCCAAGCGCGACGTGATGGATGCAGTGCGGGCGCACTTCCGCCCCGAATTCCTGAACCGTCTGGACGAGACCATCATCTTCGACCGGCTCAGCCGGGGCGACATGGATGGTATCGTGCAAATCCAACTCGGCCTGCTGCGCAAGCGACTGGCACGGCGCAACATCGGGCTGGAGTTGGACGAAGGGGCCCAGACTTGGCTGGCCGATGAGGGTTATGACCCGGTGTTCGGTGCCCGCCCGCTGAAGCGTGTCATCCAACGCGCGTTGCAGGACGAGCTGGCCGAGTTGCTGCTGGCCGGTGACGTTAGCGATGGTGAAACCGTAACGGTGAGTGCCGGAGCCGAGGGGCTGATCATCGGTGACAAGGTCACCGGCTCCAACCGCCCGCGCCCCGATGATGCCGTGGTGCACTGAGCGCCGTTGATCCGGACGGCACGCCCGCCTAGAGATACGAAGGCCCCTTCCTGTCGGGAGGGGCCTTTTGCATGGGAGGGGCGAAGATGAAGGGCGCAATCATCACGGGCGCGGCACGCGGGATCGGGCTGGCCACGGCGAAGCTGTTGGCGGCGGACGGCTGGAAGGTCGCGCTGGTCGACCGTGACCGTGAGGCGCTGGAGGCCGCAGTGGGCGAGGTGCCCGGCGGCGTGGCGGTCTTTGCCGATGTGTCGGTGCCGGAGGACGTGACCCGCATGGTGGCCGAGGCCATGGCGGCATTGGGCCGGATCGACGGCTTGGTGAACAACGCGGGCGTTGCCCTCTTCGGCCCCGAAGCTGAAACCGATTTCGCCACATGGCGCGAGGTGATGGCGACCAACCTCGATGGCGTATTCCTCTGCTCTCAAGCGGCACGCGAGGCGCTCATCAAAACCAAAGGCGCCGTGGTCAACATCGCCTCTATCTCGGGCCATCGCGCCAGCACCTTGCGCGTGGCCTATGGCACCTCGAAGGCCGGGGTGATCCACCTGACCAAGCAGTTCGCGGCGGAGTGGGGCGAGTATGGCGTGCGGGTCAACTGCATCGCGCCCGGCCCGGTAGATACCAAGCTGGCACTTGCCGTGCATACGCCCGACATTCGCGCGGCCTACCACGATGCGATTCCGCTCAACCGCTATGGCAAGGAAGAAGAGATCGCGCAGGGCATCGTCTTCCTACTTTCAGACAAAGCCAGCTACGTCACCGGGCAGCTGCTTTCGGTCGATGGCGGATTTGAGAGCACCGGCATCGGCCTGCCTTCCCTGCGGCTCTGAGCTTGCCGCGCCGTGTCGGGGCAGGCTAGCCTCGCTCCAGTCACGGCAGAGGGGAGGCTCCGATGGCACGCAGGATTCACGCATTGCTCGACGAGTATGGCGAGAGCCATCAGGACCCGACCAACAAGGCGGTACATTGGCTCTGCGTGCCGGTGATCGTCTGGACGGTGATGGTCTTCGTTTATTCCATCCCTCAGCCCGGCTTCATGGCCCAATTCGGCTGGCTCAATTGGCTCACGGTCGTTCTGGCGCTCTCTCTATTATACTACGTCATCCTCTCGCCCACGCTTGCGGTGGGTTTCGCGTTCTACGCGGGGCTTTGCTACTGGCTGACGGTCACACTCGATTCATTTACCGACATCCCCGTCTGGCAGATCGGCGCGGTGGTCTTCGTACTGGCATGGGTCGGGCAGTTCTGGGGCCACAAGGTAGAGGGCAAGAAGCCCTCGTTCTTCAAGGATGTGCAGTTTCTGCTGATCGGGCCGGCTTGGCTGCTGTCATTTCTCTACAAGCGGATGGGCATTCCGGTGTGATCCTGCGCTGCGGCCCTTGTCACCCGCGCCACGGCTGCGCATCCTCCGGGCAAGCAACGGAGGACAGGTGAATGTGGTTCATGGATTGGGCGGGCTGGGCGCTGGAGTTTCTGGCCTTTGCGCTGCTGATCTTCATCGGGCTGGCGATGCTGCTGGCTGTCGTACTCTTCGTCATCGACAAGACGCAGACGCAGGACGCCATCCGACGCAACTACCCGGTGATCGGCCGCTTCCGGCACCTCTTTTCCACCTTGGGCGAGTTCTTCCGGCAGTACTTCTTTGCGATGGACCGCGAGGAGCTGCCCTTCAACCGGGCACAGCGGGACTGGGTGAAGCACGCGGCTGCGGGCCATTCCAACACGGTGGCCTTTGGCTCCACCCGCAACATCAGCGTTGTGGGCACGCCGATCTTCGTCAACGCCGCCTTCCCACCACTCGATGACCAGTTCGCCTCGACCGAGCCGATGCTGATCGGCCCGCATTGCCGCACGCCCTACACAGCGGAGTCCATCTTCAACATCTCCGGCATGTCTTACGGTGCCCTCTCAAAGCCGGCGGTCCGGGCGCTCAGCCGAGGGGCCAAGCTGGCCGACATCTGGATGAATACGGGCGAGGGCGGGGTGAGCCCCTATCACTTCGAGGGCGGGTGCGACCTCGTCTTCCAAATCGGCACCGCCAAATACGGCGTGCGCGATCATGACGGGAACCTCTCGGACGAAAAACTTGGCGAGCTGGCCGACCATCCGCAGGTGAAGATGATCGAGGTGAAGCTGGCGCAAGGGGCGAAGCCGGGTAAGGGGGGTATTTTACCCGCTGCCAAGGTAACGCCCGAGATTGCCGAGATCCGGGGCATCCGCGTTGGCGAGGCTTCGATCTCGCCCAACCGCCACCCCGAGATCGACGACTGGGCCGACCTGCTCGACTATATTGCCCATGTGCGCGAGGTGACCGGCAAGCCCGTGGGCTTCAAGACGGTGATCGGCAATATCGAGGTCTGGCGACCGCTCTTCAAACTGATCGAAGAGCGCGGCGAGTCCTTCGCGCCGGACTTCATCACTATCGACGGCGGGGAAGGGGGCACGGGCGCGGCCCCCATGCCGCTGATGGACCTCGTCGGCATGCCGATCCGCGAGGCGCTGCCGCTCTTCAACAACCTGCGCGACGAGTTCGGGCTGAAGGAGCGCATCCGTCTCGTGGCCTCCGGCAAGATGGTGAACCCCGGCGACGTGGCCCTCGCGCTGGCACTGGGCGCCGACTTTGTGACCTCGGCGCGCGGCTTCATGTTCTCGCTTGGCTGCATTCAGGCGCTGAAGTGCAACAAGAACACCTGCCCGACTGGCATCACCACTCACAACCCGCGCTTCCAAAAAGGGCTGGTGGTGGAAGACAAAGACAAGAAGGTGGCCGCCTACGCAAAGTCGGTGATCAAGGAGGTGGAGACGATTGCCCATTCGGTCGGCGTTGCCGAGCCCCGGTTGATGCGGCGGCGGCATGTGCGGCTGGTGCAGCCCGATGGCACCTCGATCCCGTTCAACCGAATCCTGCCAAGCTTCAATGCGCCGCCCGAATGAGCGGCGCGTTTTGTTTCAGCCTCTGACGATCCTGTAAGCAAACCGGCTCGTGAGAAATGTTTCAAGTTTCGGCCTCTATATACTGTGTGGGGATAGAAGGAGACGAACATGGCCCACCGCTGGACGAACAAACTGACCAAAGCTGATGTGACGCCTGAGGCGATCTGGCTGAACCGGCGCCAGATCATCGCCGGTCTGACGGCGGCGGGTATGGCGGGTGCGCTGGGGGGGCGGGCCGGAGCGGCGGGCGATACGCTTGAGCCAAACAGCTTTGACGACATCACCAGCTACAACAACTACTACGAGTTCGGCACCGGCAAGAACGACCCGGCCGCGAATGCGGGCGCACTCGATACCTCCGACTGGTCGATCGAGATTGACGGCATGGTCGACCGCCCCGGCACCTACACCCTTGCCGACCTTACCGAGGGCTTGATCGAGGAAGAGCGGATCTATCGCTTCCGCTGTGTCGAGGCCTGGTCGATGATCGTGCCGTGGAACGGTTTCGAACTGGCTGACCTGCTGGCCAAAGCCGGCGTTCAGGAGGCCGCGCGTTACGTGGCCTTTGAAACCGTGGTGCAGCCCGAGAACATGCCGGGCGTGCGGCGCAAGGTGATCCCGTTCCCCTATGTCGAGGGGCTGCGGATAGATGAGGCCATGCACCCGCTGACGATGATGGCCACCGGCATCTACGGCAAACCCATGCCCAACCAGAACGGTGCGCCGATCCGGTTGGTGGTGCCGTGGAAGTATGGCTTCAAGTCGATCAAGAGCACCGTGCGCATCAGCCTCGTGGCCGATGAGCCGCCGACGACCTGGAACAACCTGAATGCGCGGGAGTACGGCTTCTACTCCAACGTGAACCCGCAAGTGAGCCATCCGCGCTGGAGCCAGGCTTCGGAGCGGGTGATCGGCGGCGGGCTCTTCGCCAAGCGGCAAGAGACCCTCATGTTCAACGGATACGAGGAAGAGGTGGCCGCGCTCTACGACGGTATGGACCTCACCAAGAACTACTGAGCCACCGATGATCGACGCGCTGAATACCTCGCTCCGGAAGCTGCCTGCATGGACACTCTATACAGTGGCACCAATGCCGGCCGCCTTTTGGCTGTGGCAGGGCGCGACTGGCGCGAGCGGGCCGGAGCCGATCAAGGCGCTTGAACACAGCTTGGGCGAGTTCGCGCTTCAGCTGCTCATCATCGGGCTGGCCGTCACGCCGCTGCGCAAGTGGACAGGTCTGAACCTGCTCAAATTCCGCCGGGCGATCGGGGTGGTCTCCTTCTTCTATGTACTGCTCCACTTCCTCACTTGGCTGGTGCTCGACATGTCGCTGCTCTGGGGGCAGATCCTCGGCGACATCGTCAAACGCCCCTACATCACCATCGGCTTCATCGGTTTCGCTCTGCTGATCCCGCTGGCGGTCACCTCCAACAATGCGTCGGTCCGCAAACTCGGCGCGCAGTGGCGGAAGCTGCACAAGCTCGTCTACCCGGCTGTTCTGCTCGGCGGGCTGCACTGGGTGTGGCTTGCGAAGGGCTGGCAGGTGGAGCCGCTCCTCTACATGGGCGCGATTCTGGCGATCTTGGTGCTCCGGGTGATTCCGAAACCCCGGAAAAGAGCACTCGCCGCCTGAATCGCCCCGAGTCAGCCGACTCGCAGGGGTGAATCGGCGGGTGAATCGAAGAATCTTCACCCCCGAGGCAGAAAAATTCGACCTGACTCGCCGATTCATCCGACTCCAGCCCCCACGATTCACCGAAACACCCCCTCGATTCCGGCTTCTTGGGGGACTGATTCAAAGCTGACCCTACGTCCGAGTCTGTGGATAAGTCGCAAATCGCCTCGATTCTGACCGCCGAGCCGGACCGCCAAGCCCGGAAAGCGCCGCCGCGCAGAAAAAGTTCGCGCACAAACCCCTTGTTTTTATGGCTTTTCTCGAAGGCGCTAAAAAAATGTCATCTTTCTCCAAAAAAGCCCTTGCGGGGTCCGGCCCTGAACCGTAAATACCCCCTCACCGGCGGCGCTGAGGCGCACAACGGAACGCCAGACGGAACAACGGAGCGACGCTCCAGCGGGAAGGAAGGCAACAAAATAGAGGTAAGTGAGGCGGGGCGCGCCAAGTAAGTTAGGGCGCATCTCGGTGATTTTGTCTCTACGCTCTTTGAAATCGATGGTATCTGAAGAGATATGCGGGCGGTTTGGTCCATGCGACTGACAACCTCGTATATCGCGCTCTTAGGCTTCGGCCGATGATAGAGTGTCAGCTTCACTGTTTGGCGGCTCACGGTTCTTCGGAACTTGGAGCACATCAAACAGAGACTTTCCTGACCATAGCCGGTCAGGAAGATGTGCGAGGTTCGACGTCAAGGATAGCAGGGTAACCTGCTTTCAACTTGAGAGTTTGATCCTGGCTCAGAACGAACGCTGGCGGCAGGCCTAACACATGCAAGTCGAGCGCACCTTCGGGTGAGCGGCGG